>WFQY01000424.1 GCA_015486815.1 Phycisphaerae bacterium
ACTCATAATTCAAAGCTGATACCGGATCTTCTCTTATCGCCTTTATACCCGGATACAGAGCGCTTAGCAACGCACCTGCTAATCCGACAATCACCGCTAATATAAGCCAACGAGCCTGTATATCGACGGTAAGTAATGGTTTATATGTCTCTATCGCCCAACGTGCGATATACGAAACGACAATTCCGCAAGCTGTCCCGAAAAGCGAAATTATCATCGCTTCGCCTATCGTCTGTTTGAGGATATATAAACTATTCGCACCCATCGAACGGAGAATTCCTATTTCCTTTCTACGTTCGAGCACTATGGTATAAATCGTAACCATCACAAACAAGAAACTTACTAACAATACCAATCCGCTGGCAATATTGATATAGATATAAATCGGTTTAAAGCTCTCGAACAACATCTGATTATAGCTCGATAGAAGAACAACCCGAAGATGAATTTTTTGTTTGAGAATCTCAGCAGATTGTTTGAGATTAACACCCTTCTTCAGCTTGACAAAGAACATACTCGACCATCGTATTCCGCCGTTCTGAATATATCGGATTACTTCGATAGGAGCGAAAACTCTGCCCGCTCCGCCCGATTCGACTATACCGCAGATAGTAAATTCTCTTCCGAGAAAAGATATTTTCTCGCCTACTTTATAATGCCCCGCTCGAGCGAGTCTGTCGTCGATAACAAGCTCACACGCACCCGTGATAAGCGACCTGTTTATCTCCTTAGGCTGATAATTGCCACCGTCAGCGTTTCGTAATTTTTCGACATACTTACCGAACTTATCATCGAAAATCCTGCCAGCTATGATTTTTCTGTTACGTGTAAAGACTCTGAAATCCGATTTGTATATACCGAACACCCGCTGCTGTTGACCCGCCATATTGGGCATTATCGCAAGATATACCGGATATACCCCCCCTACTATTTTCCTACCCGCAACTGTAACCGACTCTATTTTGCTTATATATTTATCGGATAACGGCGCCCCTTCGGAAAAAATCAAAGAACTCTTCGATGGCAGCACCACAAGATCAGCATCGATACCTTCGATCCGCCTTGCTACCTCATCAAGCGTACCGTGAGAAAGCGAGAGCATCGTAATCAAAGACGCTATCCCCACCATTACGCCGAAGCCCGCCAATGAGCTTCGAAGTTTACGATGTTTTATGTTCGCCAATGCCAAATTCGTCATTATGGTTTATTACTCAGTCTAATTGCCAGCTTTAACATCAGGTAAATAGACACCCTGCAGACGCAGTATATCACGCAACGCAGCTATATCTATATTACGCACATCTTCCGCCTTTTGTTTTATCGTCAAAGCGGAAGCTACACCGACAGCTTGCCCTGTTATAAAACAGCCCGGCATCACACGTATCGACGATTGCATCCGTCTATCAGTCGATATACACCGACCCGCTACCAGTACATTTTTCAGCCTTTTAGGAATCAGGCTTCGATATGGAATACCATAACTCTCGCCCTTTCCGAGCCTCGTCTCTACTAATTCCCGTTCGACACGCTTCTGGTCTTCAGCGTCAGTATCCGATGCGTGAATATCTATCGGATATGCAAACCGCCCTATCTCATCTTCAAACGATGCTTTGCTCTGATAGTCAGCGTAATTCAATATACACTCACCTATTATTCTGCGTGTCTCGCGAACGCTCAAGAGGGAAGCTGTGCTCACCAATTCCGCATTTTCAAAGCCCGGCACTTTACTCTTGGCAAACTCGAAATATATCTGAGCTATTCTTCTGCCTTCCACATATCCTTTCGTTATATCACGCTCGTCAAGACAATTTATCCCGTATATGTGCCCTACGTTACCCGTTCCGATATTTTTACCCGTCGGGAAAAACCCCGGCAGATGCCATTCCACAAGAGGAGCTTCGCCCGATTCCACATATTCAAACCAAAGCTCGCGAAATCCCTTACCCGTCGCTTTGAATGCCTCACGATACTTTTCCCAATCAATACCCGCATACATCACACAAAGCGACGGTGCCATTGTCCTGCCCCGTTCATCACCGACTTCAAAATCCGCTCCCGCCCACGCACATATATTACCATCACCCGTAGCATCGACGAAGACCTTACCGCGAATCGCTTTCAATCCGTTTTTGGTTGAGACAACGATAGCTTCTATCTTTCCATCATTACAAATCACATCGACAACAGGCAGATTAAGCCACAGTTTCACTCCCGCATCAGCAATCATTTCATCATAAAGTTTTTTGAGTATCTCGGGCTGAATGTTCATCCAATTATAATTGGCAGCTATATTCATTCGCTTGGCAAGCTCATCAACTACCCTTTTAGCGACGCCCGCTGCGAGAATATTTTCACCATCGGTCATACAAATAAACGCAGGCACTAAGCCAGCTGTTCCCATACCACCGAGCATTCCCGTCTGCTCTATTAAGCTTACATTAGCGCCAGCTTGACGAGCTGACACAGCAGCAGCTATTCCCGCAGGCCCACCGCCGCAAACAATAATATCCGATTCGTCCAATACCGTAAGCTGTTTTCCGTCCCATAACATTTGCGCTGTCATTCCATACCTTTCTTTCCATCGTAAGCTTTAACTGACAAAATGAATAAACGCATCCTCAAGCCGAATCTTTCCCTTCGATATTTTCAGGTCAGCGAAATTGTCGCTGACAAGTATCGACCGTACCCGTTCGATATCTTTCTGCTGATCTTTGCTAAACAGATGTAATTTCCTGCCATAGAACGTAACCGAGTCAAACTCTTCCGCCAATAATTCATAAGCTTGCATATAATCGTCGCATAATATTTCGAGCAGAGTTCCCTTTTCCTTTTCCGTATGTTTTTTCAAATTTTCGGGTATGTCGAGAGCAACGATTTTACCTCGATGTATCATCGCTAATCTGTCGCAGAATTCAGCTTCATCCATATAATGCGTCGTCAACAGCAGAGTAATTCCCATCTGACGCGATAAGAATCTTACGATTTCCCAAAATCGCTCTCTCGCCAGCGGATCGACTCCGCTGGTCGGCTCGTCCAAAAACAGCACATCCGGTAGATGTACCATAGAGCACGCAAGTGCAAGACGTTGTTTCAATCCTACGGGCAGATCTTTTGTCATTCTGTTTTCGAATCCCGCAAGCCCAACCATCTCCAAGAGCTCCGCAGAATTTAATACCGGATGATCCTGCTTACCATATACGCCTTTATAAAGCTTAAGATTTTCCATCACAGTCAGATCGTGATAAAGTGAAAATTTTTGCGACATATATCCGATGCGATTCTTGAGATTTTTCTGCTGATGCCTGATATGAAATCCCGCTACGAATGCATCTCCTGCGGTTGGCTTTAATATCCCGCAAAGCATTTTTATCGTAGTCGTTTTTCCCGCACCGTTAGGTCCCAAAAATCCGAATATCTCTCCCGGATAGATTTGGAAATTGATATTATCGACCGCTGTGAATTTCCCGAAACGTTTGGTCAGATTACGAACATTTACCACCGGTTCATCTTTGCTAACCGGAAGATGAACACTCTTTTCCGCAAAGCGTGAAAAGTCAGCCCTGATATGATGATGTTCCATTACTCCGATAAGATCACTGACAAAAATGTCGGATATATTTTGATTACTATCCTCACCCAGTTTGTCGGGCTGACCGGTACGTAAAATTTTTCCATTGTGCATCATTGCTATATGATGGCAACGTTCCGCTTCGTCGAGATAGCTCGTAGCTATGATAACGGTAATTCTTTTGCTTACTACCAAATCATTGATAATTGCCCAAAGCTCTCTTCGAGAGAGAGGATCCACCCCGGTAGTAGGTTCATCCAAAATAAGAAGTTTCGGATGATGGATTAGTGTACAACACAATGCAAGTTTCTGCTGCATCCCCCCCGAAAGCTTACCAGCCATTCTATCCCGAAAATCATAAAGATTGGTTACTTTGAGGAGTTCTTCTTTTCTCTCATCAGCTAATTTTCGATCAAGGTGATAAATGTCCGCAAAAAAATTCAAATTCTGCTCGACTGTAAGTTTATCCGAGAGAATCAGTCCGAGTCCTTGTGGCATAAAACTTATCGCTTCACGCAATTGCTCCGTCTCTTCGACAATATCCTTACCCATTACCAAACATCGGCCACTGGTCGGATAGGTTACTCCCGCGATTATCTTCAGCATCGTGCTCTTTCCCGCACCGTCAGGCCCGAGTAATCCGAAGATCCTTCCAACCGGTATTTTCAAATGAATATTTTGTAAAGCTGATATTTTACGATAGGATTTTGATATATTATCTGCAACGACTGCGTAAGAATCAT
>WFQY01000425.1 GCA_015486815.1 Phycisphaerae bacterium
CTTCTTACAAATCCAACAATAAGGCTTTTTGTTTTAAAAAACCAGTTTTTTCCTGTGATAAATGCGGGTTAGTCGCTTTTTTAACGAAAGGAGCAATGCGATGAAAAAGGTAATGTTAATGACAATGTGTATGGTGTTGGTTGGTGGTACTGTAGCTTCGGCGGGTGTTGCACGTTACTATACGTTTGAGAACGATCTCAGCAGCGGTAGTACGTATTCGACCGGAGTAAACGTGCCGAGCGGAGGTGAGACATTTTCGACGGACGCCCCGGCGATTGTTGGTGAAACGAATAATTATTCTTATGATTCTTCGGGTTTCGCCAGCTACGCGGATGGTAATCTGCGAAACTACAACACGGTCTTTACCGTCGAATTATTCATTAAGCTCAACGAAACTAACACAGGTGGCGACCAGACTATGTGGATTCTTTACAAAAACAATAACAACTATGCGCGTTTTTGCTTTGGTGGAAATGCGGGTTCTCGTACCCTGCGTTGGCAGGTTCCTCGCCAGGGTTGGTATGGTGTGAGCCCCGCTACAGATAAACTTGATGATCACAAGTGGCATCACGTTGCCTTTGTAAGCGACAGGGCTGGTGACCGGGGTGCGTCCTACTATATTGATGGTGTGCTTTTGGGTGACCATGGCGGTGCAGCGCCTACGTTCAATGCCTCCATTGACAATGCAACTTCGAATTATGTTGAAGTTGGGGGCTTCGGTTATGTTCCCGGCGGAAATATCTATGATAGTGTGGATGGCTGGATTGATAATGTGCGTATTTCCAACGCTGCCCTTGCTCCGGAGGATTTTCTGCAGATGGTTCCAGAACCGGCAACTGTGTTGCTGCTGGGAATGGGACTGACTGGTTTGCTCAGACGACGCAGGTAGTTACCATGTTGTTGATGTTTACTGATCTGTGCGGAAGCACGGTGTGTAGCTGGTGCTTCTGCACGAGTTCACATACAGTGGAGCTATAATATGCGCAGAATGTGGATTATCGTCTTTTTTATTTCCGTAGCTATTCATTCTTTAAGTTATGGTAAGGTTCCTCTGCGAGACGACCGCATCATCATCGCATCGGATTACCCATCGGTCTATGATGCTGTGGAAGCAGCTAAGAAGATGAAAATTCGTCGGGTACGGATACCAGCTGGTAGATATGTCATCACCAAGTCGATCAACCTGACAAATCTGTATGGCGATCAAGGTGGAATGACTCTCGAAGGCGACGGATGGACGACCCAACTAATAGGCAGAACTGGCAAAGATCCGGTCATCGATATGACGGGAAGCTGTCATAATCTGATTGAGAATTTTTCTATCCGGTCGGAGACATCTGATATCGGGATTCTGCTCGGCCGAAATGGCAGAGGTAGTGGTGGAGGGTCGGTTTTTCGCCACGTTTCTATTGGAGGTCCGTTTCGCATAGCTGCGGTCTATTCGTTCTGTGCGGAGTGTGCCAAGTGGTACCACTGTTCCATTGCCAATAGCTGGAAGGGTTCGGAAGGTGGTGACGCATATATATTTACTCAGTATAATTACCGCAATATCAAAAGTCCCTATCTCGGCAAGATGAAGCAGTCAACCAATACCGTTCTGGAAATGTACGGATGCTTTGTGTTCAATTGGGGACCGAACTCGGTCGGGATGCGAATTGTTGGAGGTACGTCGGATATCACGATATACGGTGGTTATCATGCCTTTTCGGGATTTTCAGCGTTCTATCTGGATGGTAGTCGTGGAGGGGTCAGCAGCGTAACGATTGATGGGGTTCGGGTAGAAGCATATGGGGGCAAACACGTATTGTATGCTGTTGGTCGATCGGACAATATCAAAATTTGCGGATCTATCTGGGAATGCGAGAAGGAAGCTATTCTCGCTGAAGCGGTTCCGTCTCAAAAGAATCCTGCTCATAAATCCGTATATCTTCCTGATAAATCCTCCAACGGAATGGCTCAGAATTGGACTGTCCGGGAAATGGTATTGAGCAGAAGGCAAGCACTGGCCGGTAAGCCTAGAGACCTGAAAGATTTCAAAAAAACATTTGTCGCCATGATGTTCGACAATCTCCTGGACAGTACAATAGAGAGAATAACCTTTCGTCCGACAGTATATTTTAAAGAAGACCCCAACCAGAGAAGTTATCCCGTCGCAAATGCTCTGGAAATAATGATTAAAGAATTTAGCAGGAGAAATACGTTTGTTGTTTCCTCGCGGGACGCGGTGGAATTGGGCACCGATGCATCTCAAAACGAGATCATCGCGTTACACGATCCATCTTCGGGTAACAATCGATTTATTTCCCTGTATCGCCAAGGCCAAGCCAAGCCCGAAGCCTGTACAGGTTGGCCACGGTCACCGGTTTCCGACTATCGTGACCCAGGCCCCGGAATTCGACGTAGGTATATCATGCCAGACAAGGGTATCTCTTTTCTCAATCTCGGAATGGTTGACCTCAGAACGGTAAAAGGTGCACGAAAAGGAGATTTGGCTATTCACAACGGTGCGGGTTTTTCTGATGGAAAACCTCGACTTGCCATCTTTGATGGTAAAAAATGGATATACTTTGATATATCGAAAGATCCTAAATAAGGGAGCTTATATATGCTAAGAATTTGTAAACAAAGTCGAAGTGGATTCACGCTTATCGAACTACTTGTGGTTGTTGCGATAATAGCAATATTGGTAGCTTTGCTGCTGCCTGCGCTGAACCAAGCAAGGTCAATGGCAAAAAGAGTTTCCTGTTTATCCAACCTTAGGCAACTTGATACAGCAATTACATTTTATTTGAATGATAATAACGGAATTTTAATGCCAACACTGGCATACCAGGTAAACGACCCTTACCCCAATGAGACATGGGAAAACCGCTTATGGAAATATCTCCGTTCACGGATTGATTATTCGCATTGGAGCGACCTTTCCGAATTCAAATGCCCCGCTGCAAGACGGGTGGGGTCGAGTTGTGCCTATTGCGGTGGCAACTATGCAGGTGAACAAGCCTACACGGAATATTCATTCAACTGGGCTGCTTTGGGATTGGTGCCCGGTGGATGGCTTGAAAAGGGCGTGGGGTATTCAACCATTTGGTCAGATCCTTCGAACCCACATTCGCATGTGCGTAGATTCGATGCGATCGAAAATCCAAGTAGGAGATTTATGCTGATTGATGGCCATACCTATTATGTCAATATTCTGACAGTGAATGACCCTGTTTCCCCCAAAGCTTGTTACTATCGGCATGGCGGGGTGGGTGTCAATATGCTCTATTTAGATGGACATGCGGGTTATTTCGACGGCAGATTGCCGGATACTAACCCTATGGAGATTCCGTGGTAAACGACTTACCTAATAGTTAATTCTTCTTTATTTTGTTAAAGAGATGTAATGTTATGAGTCGTCAAATAGCATTGGAAACTATCAACTTAATGAATCCACGTCGTCCTGCCCACACGGAATATGCATTTCAACACGATGAGTTGATTAAGTACGTTTCCGGCGAGCCGGAAAACAATAGATTAGCTCATAAAAAGTTTTACGAAGCATGGGATATTGATTTGATATGGCATACAAACGATGGTCCTGTGCCGTGGAGTGAGCGTGGCAGAGTTACCAATATGGGGCATGGCAGTTATACCGAAGATGCTCGAGATTTGAATGTAGAGCAGCAATGCCCGTTTGAGGATGTCGAAGAGGTATTGGAATTTGATGCTGTCAAAGAATACGGACTTGCCGACTTTCGGGGACTTGTTAAATATTACGAACATGTTTACGCCGAAAACCAGGAGTTTTTTGCAGGTCAGCTATTTCCCGGTGGATATTATAAAACACTGATATCCGGAGCGTTGGAAACTTTCGGATGGGATATGCTTTTGATGGCAGCAAATGAGCAAGAACGATTTGCAAAAGTTTTGCAGAGTTTCGGCAATTTGACGATGCATCATATCAAGGCGTGGTCAGCAACATCTATTGAAGTCTTCACAGCGTGATAGAGTTTGTGCCCGAGAGCACGAAGACAGGCTTCTATATCACGTAGGCTTTCGCGGCCTGTTAGTTGAGCAAAGCTCATGCAATAGAATTGGTCGCAGCAGGTAAATGTTTTGACGCGATGATTTCCTTGATAGCGGTTAACACATGAGCTAAAGCGTCGGCGAGGCAAGAAGTCCATAATTTGGGAAAATACAATACGTCCGTTGTTCATAGTTAGCTCCTTTAAATAATTTGGAGATATCATAATACAGGAGTGAATTGAAATCGATACAGGCGATTATTTTATATAAATCTTTAGAATGTTTAGTGTTACAATAAAACTATACAAAGTTAACGGGACAGTAGTGGAATCAATCTATTTTTGATTTTGCGATAAAAGACGAACTATGCAAGTTATTGCCTGACATATTAAAAGAAATGTCTATAATAAGCAGGTAGTTATTCCCGAGAGCAACAGGAATTTCGTGAGAAGATTAAATGATATGGAAAAGGTGCGATGGTACTGGTAAATTTATAAAGGAATTTGTTATGTCGATTTTCAAATTGGGTGAAATAAGAAATGTCAAATTAACAGGCAGAGATTCCAGGAATGTCTATTGCTCAGGAGCGAAACAGATAAGAGGCGAAAGATATGTTCTCTGGCCTCAATGCAAAAAAGAATCGCTACCGAAAAAATTGACGTGGAATAGCAAGTTGCACAATGGCGTTGAGCAGCTTGAAATAGCATTTTCCGCTCAAGCGGGAGATTATCTGCTTGAGCTTGCGATGATAGAAAATCACATCAGACGCGTGCGAAAAGGCTCGAATCTTTGTTGGGATGGACACCTCAATATCAGGCACGAAGATGGCGTTGTGCACAAATTCGATCTGCAGGATAAAATCATCAAGCGATTTATCAAAGAAGTACGTCAACAGATAGAATCGCCCAATCCCGACAGAACGAATTTGGATTTTTGGCTTATAGATGAAATTGCAAATCAGCCTCACAACGGATTGCTTTTGGTGCATTTAGATGGCAGAGAAGTAGGATATTTCATCGAACATTGGCCTGAATATACAATAAATGGTAAAGATGAATTTCGCGAGCGACAGATAGCTATTCCGCTGGTGATTGAAAATTCGGGCGTACATAAACTCACCATCTTTCCCCGGCAGACCCACAGTCATCGTTCTTGGGAAGGAGTCTGGGGTAGGGTTGCATCTCAGCGTCTGATAGTTGCGGGTATCGAGCTTAAAGAGCAAAAGCTTTCATTGCCCAAGCACCCACTCGCCAAGGGCGATAGTAGGCATTATCCAGCGGACTTTTTTGGCTGGCAATTTCCGATATTTTATCAACGATATGATGCCAAAGGTGTGGATATTGATTATTTCAAGCGGGTTTATCAGCAGGCATTTCATCGTGGCAGTAATTTTGTTTCGGTCTATATGACCGATTGCAACAACACGGTAAGGCAGGGTTACGCTGGTATTATTCCCTGGCCTGAGGAATTCGGATTGGAAGGTGCAGATGAATACAACTATAACGATAGGTCAGGCTGGGACAGAAACAAACTTCAAAAGTTAATTACTTATGCGCAGGAAACAGGCCTGCTTGCCTGCTGGTACACACATCTGCCACACATTCCCGATCATTGGGGTTCGCTACACTGGAAATGGATGAGAAATTATACGGAAGTAATCTTGAGGCAGTTCGCTAACTTGTCCGTTCCGCCCGAAAAGCGTTTGCAAGGATTGTTTTATGAGACAGCTGGCTTTGCGAACGACGTCGATATGGTGTTGATGAATGAATTATTCTGGCAGTTGAATCCGCTAATGTTCTTTGCGGAGAGCGAGAACGAGCGTTTGAGGACAACAGCAGGGTTAGCTCCATTCCGAATAGAATATCACGCAACAACCGATTTCGGCTGGGAAGATAAATTCCCCGATGATACTCAGCATAATCCCACTTGGTCGGAATCGAAGTATGGCAGATGCAATTATTTCGGCCAAATGAATTGCCGCGACAGAAAATACTCTGTTTTATATGGCGAGATAGGACCCGATGCGATTGTAAAGCAAGCTAACGATATTGTCAGGATGTATAACCTCGAACGTTGGCTGCCAGGCAAACTTACAGGTTTCGAATGGATATCCGAGACGCCCGAAGTTACATCAGCAAGAAACAGAGAAATGGTTTACGCTGTAAGTTCCGACCCGATAGTCGGTGCGTTAGCATTTGAAGCTGAAACTTATGGCGGGGGAGGACGATTTGACCAGTCAGCTCAGCGATTGGAAGACCCGTTCCATCATCGCCCACGATTGACAGATAATATCCCTCATACTGCGGTGCAATTACAAAACAATTATTGGCGGTTATCCGTTTGGCCTGGCGGAGATGGCGGTATCCTTCGTATGGACAAATCAACGATGGCACATTTCGATACTGATTCGCCATCAGCTATATTGTCTGATAATTTTCTTGCGACATCTATTGTAGGTTCGACGAAACTAATTACCAAAAATATTGAAATCAAGTATAGAGGACCATATTTGGCGAAGACCATCGAACAACTGGAGCTTATAACAAATGAACCGATTGATGCGAGTTTGACTGCTTTTGCAAAGATAAAAGAACAACGACATTATACGATGATAAGCGATATGCCTCTGTTGCATTTGGAAATAGAAAGACAGTTCCAAGGTCAGGAGCCGGACACACAAACATTTATATCGCTTGCGGGGTATGATGAAATCAGAGTCGCTGATAAATGGTATAAGAGTAATCCGCAAGCTGTCGTCTTTGACTTTAATGAGCAGGTGATAGTCGTTAGAGATTCACGTGGTGTTTTGCACGATTTGGCGATTGCGTTGATAAAATCGCCCCGAAAGGGTGGTCGAAAGCCGACGCATATTCGCTGGCGTAGTAATGAAGGATTAAGCCTTTGGTGGAACAATCCGAAAAAACATCCGTTTGGCGTTGGCGGAAAAGAAGTACATCCGATAGTTACAGGTAAGCAGGCTGTTGAATGTGATTTTGTTCTGCTTAACTCACTCTATACAATCAAAGATGTAAAACATCTCGGGCAGTTATGGGATAATGTTCTGATAGAAGCAAAAGCTGACAGAGTAAAAATCAAAAATAAATTTGCACTGCCGATGGTTAAAATCGTTAAAGTACCGCGAGCTAAAGCATTACCTTTCTGGGTAAAGGAAAAAGCAGGTTACTTCTTCAGAGGCTCTCAGCCGGCTGACAACAAAAGCGATTTTGTCAAATGTTATCTACCTGCTGGCGGAATAGCGGAGATTTGCAGATATGGACAAATCAACGATATCGTCAAACCCGCTCCGGGCTGTCAATATGCAGTAACGATACAACAAGTTGACGTGAGAAACAATAGGTGCACCGTTAAAGCCGCTGTCAGCAATATCTCAGCCGCTATTAATCCGGCTTTGGATTTCGCAAAATCTATACAAAGCGTAAAGGTCAATGGTGCCAAATGGTTCGTTTACGACAGAAATCGTTTATATCTGCCGAAACAGACGGGGCAGTTCAAAATTGAGATAAGCTTTGGGCAATCGCAAGATATTCACATAATAGCGACGCAGGCAATGATACGAAATATGGATTTTGATAGTAATAAGAACGAATTCAGCTTTGAAGCTGACTATCCCGAATATACATACGAGTTAGCACCTTCAATTCATTTTTATGCTGCGATTAAACTTAACGGACAAACTCCATCAAATATAAAAGGTGCGAAGGCTGTCGAAAACAACACCCAAAACGATATGCTGACAATCAAATTCAAAAAGGGAAAAGTTAAAATCAAATTTTGAGCAACCACACACCTATTTACGCTGCATGTGCGGAAAGAAAAGCCTCTACACTAACCCGCAATGGTCAAGCAATAAGTTATAACTTAAAGTATTGGTTAGGTAAGGGTATCCCCCACCCCGCCGATACCATAGGTAATAGCATAGGAGATAGGCACGCGAAGCGTCTCAAACTCGATTGAAAGGGGATAAATGAAAAATGGAAAGCGAAACAAATCAAAAAGTTGAAGAATACCTTAAGCTATTAGGCTATATCAAGAACAGAGTTGAAGATGAGCAGACTGCAGTAGCGATTTTCCCGACTTCGGCGGTTTTTTTGGAATTTTTCCGAAAAATCGTTGATTTTGGCTTAAAAATAAGGATTTTTCCTCAAACCCCTCTTGTAGTGCCTAATAA
>WFQY01000426.1 GCA_015486815.1 Phycisphaerae bacterium
GAGACAGATTGATAACTCTCGAAACCGTAGCGACTGAAACGCCCGATGTCTCTGCAATTTTATATATGCTCATATTATTGTTCCTACTGCAATTTCATATTAGGGTACATGTTATGTAACTTACATATACGTTATCCAGTCAAGGCAAAACAATCACGTCTTTTTCCAAAACCTTCATCTCCATAGAAATTTTGGCACCCTGCCTTCAGGTTATGAACAGGCCAATACGTCAGATGGCTGAGAAAGTCATTAAAATGTCACCTTTATAGGATAACCAACTCCCGCGGACTTGTTCCCGTGGGAGTTGGTGGTTAATTGATTAACGGCACCCTATCTTCTGCGACGACGGCAAAAAGCGACTATCGCACCACAAATTAGCATCGAAACTGTAACCGGCTCCGGAACTACCTCAAGTACGATATTGTCAATACTGCCTACGCTGGTGCCGTGATACTTGGTGTTCGCGGTGTATAGGACTTTATCATATGATGCATAGTCATACGCAGCTCCCATGATCTGATCTACAAGCACGGTATTATTGGCTGTCGCATGACCACTGCCATCGAAATACATACCGCTTATCTGCGTAATAAGCAAGCGATTAGTGGCAGAGAAGTATTCAATTTTAATAGCCATAGTGTTCCAATGCCCTTCCGGCATAAGAGTTGAGGCGAAGTCATGCGCCGTACCATTATAATAATATGTACCATTG
This sequence comes from Phycisphaerae bacterium, assembly GCA_015486815.1. Taxonomy (GTDB): domain Bacteria; phylum Planctomycetota; class Phycisphaerae; order JAAYCJ01; family JAAYCJ01; genus S014-18. The sequence goes on from WFQY01000426.1 coordinate 713, forward strand.
TAAGGAGCACCTTCCCCATATTCAGTGAACTTAACTCCAAGACCCAAACTCTCTGAATAATGTGCAGTATCCCCTACTAAACCAACCAAAACATGGCCTGAATTAGTGGTTGAATTAAAATACCCATTATCAAAACTGAAAGTAACATCACCTGGTGTTGAGAAAGTTCCATTTGTGTACATATAAACATTGCTATCAGTGTTTCCAGCGTTCAGATTAAACTTTCCATCTGCAGACATTCTATCCATACTCGCCCCCGTCCAGGCATCCAAATTCTCGCAAGTTTCGTTAAACAATACAGAAGCAGACGCAACATTAGTCCACACAACCGGCACCAGCAACATCACACACACCAAACCAAATTGTAAACCCCTTTTCTTCATAGCAATTTCCCTTTCAATAAAATACTTACAAGTTTTTCCGACGCTACACACGTCAGAACAAGAACCATTCGTTACTCTTTTCTTCATAACTTTACTCCTTTCACTTTGGTTAAATGACTATCTTCCTATCAATATTCCACCTTATGAAATATTTTATGTAACTTACACGTATGTTACCTAATTAGAGCAAGGTAGTCAAACCTTTTTTTCAAAAACTTAGCGATTTTTTTTGAGAGAAAGCCTCGGTAGCTCGTGACCATAGGGGTTAGCGAGGATTCAGACCACTGCCAGCGGTTGGCTGCAAATCAGATAAAAAGAGATGCCCGATACAACCTCGATGTTCAATCCGTCAGCTGTATGCGGAACAAAGAAATAATCACCCTTTTTCACCTCGATATGATTTATTTTTGCCGCACCTTCGGTAACAACGACAATTGCCCAGTGATTAAATTGTACCTTGCTGCTTTGTGTCAAGATCATCTTATACACTGCAAAACAATCGGTAATTGCCGGTCCGATTACCTCACTGAGCGTGTACTTTTCGTCATGTACTATCGTTTTGGGCGATAATTTACAACGGCTGACAATCTGTTCCAGTGAACCCCCCGCTTCATAATCAAAACAGTTCAAAGCGTCTTCGACGCGAAGCGTTCCATACATTTCCTGATACGAGAGTTCCGTATCGCCAAGATGCTTCTCCGGCTGAACGATCCAATCTGTAGGCTCCTGAACCTCCAGCAAAAACACGCCCGGCCCGATCGCATGAGGCAGCCTGCCGGGAACAAAATATACCTCGCCTGCTTTAACCGAAATTTTGTGCATTGCACCTTTCATAGCTGCAATATCCTGATCACGCACCGCTTTTTTGAAAGTGTCGGCGTTTACATTCTCTTTGAATCCCATCAATAGATAAGGTTCTTCGCCGTCAATCTGACGGGTGGCAAGGATAAACCACGATTCGGTCTTCCCGTTCGGGCTGTCCAGATAGTTTAACGCAAACTCTTTATCCGGATGACATTGTATTGGAAGACGCACCGCAGAATCCAGATATTTACACAACACGCCAAGTTCGCCGGCATCATTGCCCACAAGTTCCCGTGGATATTTCTTGAGCAAATCGCGGAAAAATACACCTTCGCTTCCGTCTGGATTCTTTACTCTTGCCAGCCCCTCCTCGGGAAACTGTTGATTCACATAATTCTTTGCGACCGTAACAGACCCAAGCCAATCCTCCGGAAAATGCCCGTCAGGTGCATCGCGTCCGTACAAATACTTATTCATCAACTTACCGCCCACATAAGCACGCCAGACACGGTTGGGCATAAATAAAACCGGTTTGTCAAAATTCATTTTACGACGTCCTTCTCTTTAGCTGCTTATCATAAATTGATTAACGTTCCCGCTTTTCAATCACGTCCTTATCAGGAAACGTTTTATGTAACTTACATATATATTGCCGGATTGGAGCAAAACAATCAAGTCTTTTTCCAAAACCTTCACCTCTATAGAGACTTTGGCGCTCTGCGACAGAGAGGACACTATCGTATCAGCAGAGCCAGCTTAACCCGATACCTCGAGGCAAAGAAGGTCAGAACAATCCGAACAACCAACCCCACAATTCAATCCCAGCCAGATCATCGCGGTCATTTGTGGATTAGATTTTTGTAAGAGAACATCAATTTGCTCAATCGTGAAAGTCATTTTATTTTTGCGAGCAATTTTTACTTTACTCACTGCATCGATGTTTGGAATCTTTTCTAAAACTTCGTTTTTAATTGCCCAGTGAAACATCGCCTTCATTATCGCAATGTTTAGGTTTATTCGGCAGGAGGAATCATAAGGGTGCATGTCATGTTTGTAGGTAGAAAAAAGTCCTCCAATGCGGTATTA
>WFQY01000427.1 GCA_015486815.1 Phycisphaerae bacterium
ATCGTAGCCTGCCTTTGCCAATTCGAGCATTTCTTCCGCCAATTCGGGTGGGTCTTGCAGGTCGGCATCTATTATAAGGGAATAGTCAGCTTGCGAGTGTTCGATGCCTGCGGTGATGGCGGCTTGATGTCCGAAATTTCGGGAAAATCGCAGAGCTTTTATCCTTTTGTCATTTTCCGCTAATCGGGAAAGTATTGCCCACGTATCATCGGAGCTGCCATCGTCGATGAAAATGAAATTGCAAAAAAGCCGGAGGTTTTCCGCTATTTTTGTCAGTCTTTGATAGGTTAGTTCGATGGTTTGCTCTTCATTGAAGGCAGGTATGATGAAATCTAATTGTGCTTGTTTGTCCTGCATCGATTGTACTAACGAAGTTTTTCACTTTTGTGTGAAAATGTGATATAATTAAAAAGGTCAATAAACTGGAAATTTCCGTTCCGATAGCCGATATGATAAATAAAGGAAGCAATTTTAACAAGGAAAAAGGGCAAAAATGAAAAGTAAATATATTTTGGGATTGGTAATAGCAATTGGAATATCATCTGCACATTTGGTGTACGGGCAGAGTGATCCGTTTAGGGGGTTGAGAGGCAGGATAAATTATGTGCCTGATTCGCTTACCGGTTTTCACGGTACGCTTGGGACGAGGGGGCTGAATACATTTAGAATTGATGCATATAGGTTAAAATTTAGGCCTAATCCATCGGCAAGTGCCCTTCGTGCAAATATTGGCGGGGGATTAGGTAGTGGGAAATATTCATCGCGGAGTACTGCATTGAATTTTGCGAATCCTTCGCTTCGTGTGATGCAGACGCCTGTATCGAATGGTGCTTACAAATTCGGTTTGACGAGTGGTATAAATAGTAATATTAATATGAACGCTCCTTCCGAAATAAATACCGCTCTGCCTGCTGTAAGCCTTCCCTATGGGGGTGGTTTGAATTCGATAGTTTTGATTCCCGATACCGATGATATTTGCCAGACGGATAAGCTGGCGTGTATGATATCGTCGCAGGAGGCATTGAAACCATTTATGGGCAAAAAGCTTCTGAGGCCTAATCTTGATATGCCGCTGCCAAAAAATAAGAATAAATCGATAGAGGAGCATACCGCTGATGAATTTCTAACGTCGGACAATATGGGCGATAATATTTCTCAGAGTAGCGTTTATGTAGCTCAGCAGTTTTCTCAGGCGCGAAATTATATGCGTAAAAAGCAGTATTCAGAAGCATTGACGTGCTATCAGGCTGCGAATTCGATAGATGCGAAAAATGAGAATGCGATAATAGGGACGATCTATTCTCATATAATGTGCGGTAAATTGCAGGCTGGCGGAGAGGCCGTGTTGCGGTTGGCGAGGTTGAATTCGCATTTTTGGAAGGAAAGGCCTGATTTTATTGCTATTTTTGGTATGCCAGCTGTTACTATTGTGGATTGGTCATCACAGGCAGAGCCTGATATTGATTATTATATTTCCTTATGCAAAGGTGATAATACCAAGATTGCGAGGCGGGGCTTGAAATTGGCGTATTTGGCGAAGATGTTTCTTGCATGGTTGGCTGACAATGATAAGCTGATGAAGCAGTATATAACGTCGGCAGCTAAGGCAGCTCCCTATGATCCTGTGGTGCAAAGGCTCTATCGTGATATTACCGGTAAAAAGCAGCAAAGGGAACTTCAACTCAAAACCATCAAACCGCTGGGATAAATGGCGAAAAAAGTATTGGCGATAATCAATCCTATTTCGGGCTATGCCCGTTCGAGAGAGCTGCCTATCGCATTAAAGCGAAGAATGGAGCAGGAAAATCTGCAAGTCGATATTCATATTACCCGTGGCCCTGGCGATGGTGGGAATTTTGCACGACTGTACGGAAATAACTATGAGCTTATTTTGATTGCGGGTGGTGATGGTACGATAAGCGAGGTCGTCAATGGCTTGGCTGATGGCGGAGATGATCCCGTGCCGATTACTATATTGCCGTCGGGTACGGAAAATCTGTTCGCAAAAGAGATGAAAATCACTGCAGATATCGAGCGGATAATAGAGACGGTAAAGTGGGGCAAAGAAGTTTCAATGGATCTGATAGAAGCGAATGAGAGACGGTTTTTGCTGGTCTCGGGCGTCGGGTTTGATGCGCAGGTGCTTTTGCATTTGAATTCGTTTCGAACGGGAAATATTACGCATCTGACATACTTTTGGCCGATTTGGCGGACGTTTTGGGAATATAAATTTCTGCCTGTAACGGTCGAGGTGGATGGCGAGGAAATAATAAAAAATCGCAGGGGACTGGTGTTTGTAACTAATATTGCAAGATATTCGATAGGGTTGCGAATATGCAAGCTTGCGAAGTATAATGACGGTTTGCTCGATGTGTGTATATATCTGTGCGATGAGCAGACCAAACTGCTCGCTCATGCGTGGCGTACCGTTTGGCGGAGACATATCGGACATAAAGATGTTATCTATCGACAAGGAAGGGTTGTTAGGGTATCATCGGATGTTGATGTTCCGTTTGAGACGGATGGGGACCCTGCGGGTAATTTGCCTGTGGAATATCGAATCGTACCCGATGCGATAAGAGTATTGGTGCCGCCGGGTTGTGAGCCGGTGTGAAGAGGGAAGAGCGAGAAGAGAAGAATTGCGGATTTCGGATTGCGGATTGGGGATTGAGAAGAGAGAGGAGAGAAGAGAGAGAAGAGAGGAGAGAAGAGAGAAGAATTGTTGATTGTTGAGTGGTGATTGAAGAGCGAAGAGGGAGTGATAAGTATGAGTGGAACGACGCCTGAATTGACGCTGCCTGTCGGAAAGATTGGTCCTTATCCTATCGGAGGTAGATCAAATAAATTTGTGGTTGTCGGCGGACCTTGCGTAATCGAGGCGCTCGAGGGGTGTGTGCGCATTGCGGAAGCAATGAAAGAGATTTGCGATAAGCTTGATATAAATTACATTTTCAAAGCGAGCTTCGATAAAGCAAATCGTTCGAGTATCGAGTCTTATAGGGGCCCGGGCTTACAGGACGGATTGAATATACTCTCGGAGGTAAAGAACAGTGTCGATGTTCCGTTACTTACGGATATTCATCTGCCCGAACAGGCGGAGGCGGTGGCGGAAGTTGTAGATGTGATTCAGATACCAGCGTTTCTCGCTCGGCAGACGGATTTGCTGTTGGCAGCAGCTAAAACGGGGAAAAGCATCAACGTCAAAAAGGCACAATTTATGTCGGCGTGGGAGATGAAGAATGTCGTTGAAAAGCTCGATGCGGGCGGGGCGGTCGATATTGTCTTGACCGAGCGGGGAAACTTTTTCGGTTATAACCGATGGGTTGTGGATATGCGGAATATAGAATGGATGCATCAGCTGTTTTGTCCGGTGTTGATGGATGCGACGCATTCAGCTGCTGATCCGGGTGGTGCGGGCAAGGCTTCGGGTGGTGAACGGACGATGGGGTTGGTCTTAGCGAGAGCAGGCGTAGCAGCTGGCGCTGACGGATTGTTTATCGAAGTTCATTATGACCCCGCTAATGCGATGTCGGATAAAGCTACGGTTTTACCATTGACATGGGTGCAAGATTTGCTTAAACAATGTCTGGAGATATTTGCTGTAATCAGAGCATAAAGGAATAGAAAATGGCGAAAAGCAAAGTTGCGGTTCTTTATACCAAGCCTCAGACAGTATTTGAAGATTATCATCGGTTGATGAATCTTGCGGGCTATCAGGAAGTTCTGAGCAAACAGTGTGATACTGCGCTAAAGATAAATATATCGTGGCACTATTTTTATCCCGCTTGCTCGACTACTCCTTGGCAGCTTGAAGGTGTGATTCGCGCGATGCTGAGAGACGGATATATACGTGAGCTTATTCACGGGTGTCATAACAGGACGGTGGTGGTATCAGCTAAGCGTGGTGAGATTGCAAACAAACATCGGCCTGTGTTGGAAAAATATAATCTGAGGAATGTGCATCTGTATGAGAACGAGCCTTGGATACGATATGAGCCTAAGGGCAAGATGCTGGTATTGCCTGAGATTTTTCCCGATGGGATAATGATTCCCAAACGGATGATAGGTGAGAATATAATTCATCTGCCTACGGTGAAGACGCATATATTCACGACAACGACGGGAGCGATGAAAAATGCGTTTGGCGGGCTTCTTCACGAAAAGCGGCACTGGACGCATAGCGTGATTCACGAGACGCTTGTCGATTTGTTGCGAATACAGAAAGAGATACATCCGGGCGTATTTGCTGTTATGGACGGTACGTTTGCGGGCGATGGGCCTGGGCCAAGATGTATGACGCCTTATGTTAAGAATATTATCTTAGCCAGCTCCGATCAGGTAGCGATAGATGCGGTGGCAGCGAAGCTTATGGGGTTTGAGCCGATGAATATAAAATATATCAGGCTGGCGACGGAAGAGGGACTTGGCACGGGGATTATGGATGAGATAGAAATTGTCGGTGATGATGTTGGTGGTGTGAATTGGGGCTTTGAGGGTCCTTATAAGCGAATGACATTTGCGGGCAAGGGTCAGCATATGATTTATTGGGGACCTCTGAAGAGGTTCGAGAAGTTTCTGCTGCGTTCAGAATTTATAGCGTGGTGGAGTTATTTGGCGAGTTATATCTATCATGATGTATATTGGTTGCCTTTTGTCGGTAAGGGACATCTGAATGAGGCATTGAATAGCCAATGGGGATATTTGTTTAAGAATTATCTTCACCTGCCAGCTGACGAGAGAGGATTTTTAATTGATGCGTGAAGATTGCATTTATCTGTTCTTTTAAACATATTCCAATTCTCGTTTGATGTGTTCTTTAATATGCTGAATTCTGATATTCTCTATACCATCGGGCGTTAAAATATCAACAGGTCTTCCAAATAGAGATTCGAGAAAATCACAGAGTCCTGCAACATTCTCAAACGTAGCTGACCCTTGTTTGAATTCTACTACAACATCGACATCACTTTGCTTATTTGTTGCATTTCTTGCAAAGAAACCAAATATTGCAATGCGTTTAACGCCAAAAGTGTGAATTTGCTCTTTGTGTTGCTTTAATAATTCGATTAGTTCTTGTTTCGGGTCCATAA
>WFQY01000428.1 GCA_015486815.1 Phycisphaerae bacterium
ATTCTAACATTCTTAAGTGCGAAGTATGCCATTGGTAAATGTTAGAATGAGAATTACATCAAAATGTAATATAATACCATAAAATATATTTGACAATTTGGCAAAATAGACATATAAATTCCCTTTACATCGGTACGGTGATAGAAAAAGCTGTATTTATGCCTTTGGTTTATATATTTTACATTATTTGTAATATTTGCCATAGGCGGGTGGAGTTGATATGAATAACATCGCAAAAGTTGTATTCATTATAATAAATATTCTTGTGCTCTCGTTTATCGGTTGTGTAATTGAAAGCTCCGATAAAACCAGCCGACTAACAGATAAACTGCGAAATAATTCCGGTGAATTTTCTCACCGAGAGAATCAACCCTTAGCTACCTTACCTTCTACTACGTCTCCGGCAACGAGTTTTCCGACGACATCAGCGCCGTCAAAAAAAGAGCGGAAAATCAAACCGCCATTTACGCTACAACAGTGCATAGAAATCGCATTGAAAAATAATCCGGATATCGGCAGTAGGCATTTTGAAGTCTTGTCAGCCAAAGCACAAGAAGAAATAGCTGCCGGCGAGCGTTGGCCCGTCATCAAATTGCAAAGCGCATACAAACATTATTTTCACGATCAGCGTCTGGTTCAGCCACGATACCCCGGCGAGCCTGGCGTGTGGGACAATGATATGCTCTCGGGCGATATAGTCTTTAAGATGCCGCTGTTTACCTTCGGCAGGATTACTAACAACATAAAAGCAGCTACCCTGCTAAAGCAATCTTCGCAATATCAGCTTGCCAGAACGAGAGAAGAACTTGTCTTTAATATATCGCAGGTCTTTTATAAAATTCTCGCACAGAGATATATCATCAATTCCCTCAAATTTTCGCAAAAAGCATTACAGGCACACCGTAAACGAATTACTGATATGATAGAAGTTCAGCGGGCTGCCAAAGTGGATTTGCTTCGAACGGAAGTCAGGCTCGCTGATATCAAGCAACGAATAGTTGCGGAACAGAATGTATTGTCGATTTTACGCAAGGTGCTGGTAAATTTCTTAGGGCTACGTAACAGCAATTACAAGATGCGAGTAAAGGGCACCCTTGCGCTCAATGCGATAACTCCGGATTTGGCAAAAAGTATTTCAATAGCATATATGCAACGAGCGGACTATCTTGCAATGAAAAAAAAGGTTAATGCCCAACGGCATCGGTTGAAAGTAGCGCAGGCGGGACGCTGGCCTATAATTTCACTTGATGCGTCTTATGGATTTCGAAGTGCACTCAATCCTTCGACCCGGCCGGCAAGCGAAGATCAGACCGAAGATGAAGGATTTTTCGGCGTAACAGCGGAATGGTCTGTTTTCGAGGGCGGGCGAATCGAAGCGAGAATTCGCAATGAGCGAGCAAAGCTTGATGCTGCAAGGGAACAACTACGTAAATTGAAGTTGCAAATTCAGCTTGATGTGGAGACAGCGATATTAAATATAAAATCTGCCAGCGAAAGACTAAGGGCGACCGAGACATCAATCGCACAAGCAAAAGAAAGCCTGCGTATCGAGCGTGAAAAATATGCCGAAGGTAAAGGCTCGATTACCGATGTGCTTGATGCACAGGATGCGCTGCTAAACGCGCAAACCGCATATTACTATGCTCTCAGTGATTATAATACCGCTATCGCACAGTGGCGTCTTGCAATTGGAGAAGAGAAATGAAAAAATTAGCCAAGAGATTTGTAATACTCATCATAGTGATAGCTTTGATTCTTGTCGGCGTACTATTGGTAAAGCGCAAACAACATCGACTTGCAAAAGCTCCGGTGTATGGCGTCAAGCCTGTTCCCGTATGGGTTACCAAAGCGAAAATCGGAAATCTCTCCAGCAGGATAGATTATCTTGCGGTTGTCGAACCGATTCAAAGCGCTAATGTCTCCGCAAGATTGACCGCAACGATTGAAAAAATCCTTCACGACGAAGGTGATAAGGTACAAGCTAATGAGCTGCTGATTGTTCTTGACAGCAGAGAAATCAAATACGAAATTGCTTCGGTACAAGCGAGTATTGCCAAAGCATACGCAGACTTAGCTGCCAATCAAGCGGTGGTAAAATCGCTCAAAGATTCCGTTGCATATTGGAAACGAGAAGCAAAGCGAGATAAGACATTAGCTGACAAAGGCGATATACCAGCTTCTCGTGCCGAAGCGACCGCAGATAAATTCAATGAATTCAAGGGGCGTTATGATTCCGCTGTGAACAATTCCAAGGCGCTCGAGCATCTGATAGTGTCGCTAAGAAAAAAACAAGATCAGCTAAAAACAAAATTAAGCTATTGCAAAATCCTCAGCCCATATACCGGAATTGTAACACGAAGATTGGTTGACCCGGGAGATTTAGCGGTACCCGGCAAAACGCTTATGATCGTAGAAGACAGAAGTCAGCTCAAGCTCGGCTTCGATATTCCCCAGCGAGACCTCTCAAAAATAAAAGAAGGATTAACGGTAACGTTCGTTGTAAACGGACAAAAACGAACAGCGAAACTTTCACATCTCTATCCATCGCTTAATAATGCGAGAATGGTGCATGCGGAAGTATTTCTTGCCGACGCTCAATCAGCGGGACTCTCGTGCGGACAGTACATATCTATTTCGGTACTTCCTAATGAGCTGAAAAATGTAATAATTCTACCCGCTTCATCCATTATCGAAGGGGTAGATAAATCGAAATATGTATTTACGATACAAAACGATAAACTCACACCGCGTAAGGTCAGAATATTAGCATCGACTGAAAGGACAGTTGCGGTAGAAGGAATTAAAGCGAACGAGCAGGTAGTAACAAATACATTTTTGGGCTGGGCGGTACTTTCTTCGGGCAAGAAGGTGGAGATAGTAAAATGAATCTCACGAATTTTTCATTGAAAAATCCTTATGCTGTTCTCGCATTGGTGCTTGTAGTAGTTGCGCTTGGTTCGTTCGCATTTTTCAGAACGCCGACCGACCTGTTTCCGAATACCGTTCCGCCACAGGTGGTAGTTATCACCGTCGAACCCGGAGCAGCTGCCGGCGATATAGCTGACAAAATAACACAGGTAATAGAAAAAGAGCTTAATTCGATAGGCGGGTTAGATAAAATTGTCAGTACATCACGTGACGAAGTATCTTCCGTCAATGCGGAATTCTTCTATTCCAAACCTATCGGACAAGCCGTTCAAGATGTAACTAACGCTATCGAACGAATTCGTCCCGACCTGCCAAAAGACATTCTCGAGCCGAGAATCTATCGTATCACCGATGCTACGAAACCGTTGCTTACGGTTGCTCTCTCGCCCAAGAAGGGCAGCACAAAAACGCTTTCCCAAATTCGCCTGCTTGCGGAAAATCAGATTATGGATCAGATCTTAACTCTGCATGGTATCGCCGATGTTGATGTATTCGGTGCTCACAGCCCGGAAGTCAAGATACATCTCTATCGTGATAAGATGGCTGCCAATTCGATATCATTGCCGATGGTATTGAGTGCATTAGCCAAGCAAAACGTCGCAGCTCCCGCTGGCACAATATATTCGAAGAAGAAAGAATATATCGTCAAAGTTCAGGGCGAATTTGCCAACTTACAGCAAATAAGGGCGCTACCCATTATCAGAAAACAGCAAGGTTATGTTCGCATTTCGGATATAGGAACGGTCAGCTTAGCGGAACAAGAGCAACGAAGCATATATCACGGTAACGGGAAAGCTGCTATTGCAATAAACATGATGAGACCTGACAATGGCCCGACAGTAGCTGCTATAAAAACCTTCAAAAAATTTCTCGTTAAACTCAAAGCGGAATATCCGGATATCAATTTCGAAATTACTGACGACCAACAGCCTTTGATTGATATAAATGTTCACGGGATGCGCAGCAGTTTAATGCAAGCGGTCGTATTAACGGTAATAGTGATTTTCATATTCTTAGCTGATACCCGTGCGGGACTGGTGGTATCGGTAAGTATCCCTCTTGCATTTCTAACAAGCTTGGTAGTGTTGTGGTTCAGCCCTTATACATTAAATATGGTAACGCTTTCGGGTTTGATTATCGCTGTCGGTATGGTTGTCGATGCTTCCATTGTCGTCTTGGAAAATATCTTTCGGCATTATCGCGAAATGGAAACTCACGATGCGTTGAGGGCTTCTCGCGAAGGGGCTAACGAAGTCGCATTAGCTATAACCGCAGGTGCATTTACTACGGTAATAGTACTTATCCCCGTTATGTTTACAGGCGGATATACTCAGCAGGTAATGAGGCCTTTGAATATGATGATTTCATCGACCCTGCTTGCCTCGCTTATTGTCGCGCTTACCGTAATTCCACTAATGGCTTCGCGATTATTGGCCAAACCGCACGAGCATAAAAATATTATCGAAAGATTATTTAGCAATACGGATAAAGGGGTGGCACTACTTACGAAAATGTATATCGCGATACTTCGCAAAGCATTACGTTGGCGGGTGGTAGTGATTATTATCGCGATAGGATTTTTTATTATCACCGTAAGGACGATACCGCCTCTGATAGGTGGTGAACTTATGCCCCCGATGGATACGGGCATAGTAATTGTCGAATTTAATACACCTACGGATTATAGACCTGCCCAAGTGGAAAAGGTACTCTATAAAGTCGAAACTATGATAAAAAAACAACCCGGAATTCAAATGATTTCCGCGATTGTGGGCTCAGAGCCCGGGCAGATAAGTTTCGGCGGCGGTGGCGCGACAGCACAATCAGCAAGGCTTGTCATCCATATGATTGACCGAATGCATCGCAAGGAAACTATCTGGCAGATAGAAGACAAATGGCGGGCTCAGCTTAGAGTTATGGACGGGGTAAAGGATTTCCGTGTGAGCGAATATGGTGCAACGCCTCTTTCGACAACCAAGGCACCTCTGGACATTATAATCAGTGGCCCCGACTCGCACATAGTAAGCAGGCTTGCCGATGAATGTATCGCAAAATTAACAGGCCTACCCGGATTGGTAGATGTAAGAAGAAGCTGGTATTTTGACAAAACGGAAAATCATGTTATTGTCGATCCGACTCTTGCAAAATTTTATAACACCAGCCCCGCTGACATAGCATTACAATTAAAGACAGCTATCAAAGGCATTCCCGCTACCGAAATGCGACTGAAGGGATTTTTGGATATTCCTATAACCGTACAATATACAGGCAAAGACATAAGTAAACCGCAGCAGATAAACGACGTCTATATTCAAACTCAATATGGCCAAATTCCGTTAAGAAGTTTAGCTACCATTAAAACTCACATAGCTCAGCCGTTTATTACCAGAGAAAGACTGCAAAATACTATTGATGTTACAGGAGTCAACCGTATCTATACCATAGCTCAGGTAGCCAAAATGGTCGGAAAAAGATTGGCGGACATCAAAACTCCCCAGGGATATACCATCCGCATCTCGGGTAGTGCGGAAGATATGAAAACCGGACAAAAAGAGATGGGCAGAGCGTTAATAATCGGACTGGTGCTGTTATACATATTACTGATTGCGATGTTCAAATCGTTTGGCCATCCGATAACGATAATGGCAGCTATTCCGTTAGCCGTCGCCGGTGCGATGTGGGGATTGCTTTTGTTCGATAAGCCGATGTGTAAGCCCGCTACGATGGGATTTATTCTGCTCGGCGGAACGATTGTCAATAATAGTATCTTGCTACTCGATTTTATCTTAAACGCACGTAAAGCAGGCGTACCTAAAGACGAAGCGATTATTCAATCAGTCAAGCTTAGAATCCGCCCGATCCTTATGACGACTGTTTCGACGATTGTCGGACTGACACCTTTGATTCTGGAATTAGCGGTCGGCTTGGAACGAATGAGTCCGCTGGGAATCGTCGCAGGCACAGGACTACTCATAGGTACATTTCTAACGATGATTGTCATTCCCGTTGTGTACTCATCGCTTGACAGCTTAAAAGTAGCTATATTTGAATAACCGATTTCATTGATTTACCAGCGGCACGGTCATACAAACATTTTCTTGACCAATAGGTCTCTATTGACTTCGATATTTGCGAGAATGCCCGCAATTTGCTCGCTCGCTTTACCCTTACCGAATTTTCTCGACGAACAAATACGTTTTTCTTTTGCAAATTGCAATGCGTCTTTTATAGCTCGCCTAATATTACTAAGCTTATAATCAACATCAAAAATAGCATTACCGTTTTGCTCTCGTTTCGCCTGACGAGGCCCTATATTTACAACCGCTGTCTGCAACGCATTTGCCTCGAATATCCCCGATGAACTATTGCCCACAAGCAAATTCGCTGAATATAATGCCCGTAGAAACTCAATTCGAGGCAATGATTGGCAATAACGCCAACGCTTAGCATTACCTTGCTTTTCCATAAACTCATCTATCGCTTTTTTTATTCCGCTATGACCGGGGTCGTTATTTGAGCCTATTATGATGCCCTGAAATTTGCTTACCGCTCGGAGAATATTTTTCATATATCTATATTCGAGTTCCGCCCCGAAGCCAGCTGGATGATGCAACACAATCAGCATCGGTCTATCGTCAGCCAGCTCGAATCGCCGACGAAATTCCAATTTAGTCGCTTGCGAAAAGTTACATTTGATTTTGAAAATCTCATCGAGCGCAAGCGCACCGACAACAAAAATATACTTCGAATTTTGCCCCGTTCGAATAAGCCTCCGTTTCGCCTGCACGGTAGCTACGCAGTGAATATTAGCCAACGCTGATATCGCATATCGTATCCTATCGTCCATATCTCCCGGAGCTAACTCTCCGCCGTGCAGATGCACAATCGGTATATTAGTAGTCAACCCCGCTAATGCACCCGCTAATACCTCAAGCCTATCGCCCAAAACGACAATAAAATCAATGTTATTTTCTATGAGAAATTTCCCGATTTTGTGTTCCGCACTCGCCAATGCCTCAGGCAGATGCTTCCGTACATCGTCAGCTGTTTTATACATAGGCACAACATCGGCAATTTCAAAACCATCTCGTTTAATCTCATCTATCGTTCGTCCGAATTCTTTCAGAAGGTGCATTCCCGTAACGACCAGATGCAATTTGAGGGATGGGTGAGAATCAATCGCAACCAACAGATTTCGCAAAATACCATACTCTGCACGCGTACCTGTTACGACACATATATTGCGAATCTCTCTTGACTTACAAGATAAATTTTGAGAGGTCTTCATCTTCCGCTAATTTTCCAAGCTGTTTCCTAACATATTTTTCGTCAATCTTAATACTCTTCTTTCTCATCTCGGGCGTATCGAAACTAATATCTTCCATAAGCTTTTCGACAATGGTATAGAGTCTCCTTGCGCCGATATTCTGCGATGTCTGATTGACCTGATATGCAATTTCCGCCATCACCTCAATAGCTTTAGGCGTAAAATCGACCGTAATTCCTTCCGTTTTCATCAACGCTTTTTGTTGTTTTATCAATGCGTTTTCTGGCTCGGTCAATATTCGTATAAAATCTTCTTTTGCAAGCTCATTCAATTCGACGCGTATCGGAAATCGTCCTTGAAGCTCGGGCATAAGATCCGATGGCTTTGAGCTTGAAAACGCACCTGCACCTATGAACAATATATGATCCGTCCTTACAGGCCCGTGCCGTGTATAGATAGTCGAGCCTTCGACAATAGGCAGAAGGTCGCGCTGAACTCCCTGCCGCGAAACGTCAGGACCCCTGCCTGCTTCTTGAACGCACAGCTTATCAAGCTCATCGATAAAAATTATACCCGTATTTTCGGTTCGTCTGATTGCCTCGGTTACAATCTTTTCATTATCGAGTATCGCATCAAGCTGCTGCGAGCGAATAATCTTACGGGCGTCTTTTACGGGAATTTTCTTCGTCTGACTACGCGTCGGTACGAGCTTATCGAGAATACCCTGAAATTCCTCATCCATCTGATCCATTCCCATAGGCGTAAATACACCCATCGGAATGGCCTTTTCTTCTATTACAATTTCGACCAATTTGTCTTCGAGTACTCCTTTTCTCAATTGATCTCTGAGTTTGTTTCTCGTTCGCTCCGTACGCTTTCTTGCCCTTTCGTCTTCAATCTCTACATTCCTACCGGGTAGCAATGCATCGAGCAGCCTCTCTTCGACCTGCTCATCAACCTGTCCTTTGATTTCTTCCGCATATTCCGCTTTGACCATACGCAATGCCATCTCCAGCAGGTCTCTCACCATAGCATCGACATCACGCCCGTGATAACCTACTTCGGTGTATTTCGTCGCTTCAACTTTGATAAACGGTGCCTTGACCAATTCTGCCAGCCGACGTGCTATTTCCGTTTTCCCCACGCCTGTTGGCCCTATCATCAGAATATTTTTCGGACCTATCTCTTTGCGCAATTTATCGTCAAGCTGAAGACGTCGCCAGCGATTTCTGATTGCAATCGCAACCGATTTCTTCGCTTCATCCTGACTAATGATGTATTTATTCAGCTCGCTAACAATTTGTTTGGGAGTAAGGTCGTCGCAATATTTTGCAAGATCAATATTATTCTCTGCCACTTTTTTTCCTCTCACTTAACATCAAAAGGTCTTTTCGGAATGCAAAAAGTTTTCTAAAAGTAAGTTCGAAGTATTATATCAATCTCTTTTCCTTCGAACAACATATTAATAACGGGTAATATTACGGACGACACTGTATATTTTTATACGCAAATTAATTTTAAAAAAACATAATTTTGCTTTTGAATAGCCATAACTCGATTGTTACAATTAATAACTTTAATTGTTTTGGCAGATAATAAGAGACAAGCAGACTGTTTTTTACACTATTAAGGATAAGAAAGGGTAAAAATGTCTGAAAAAACACGGTTGGTGATAGTCGGTGGAGTAGCAGGTGGTGCGTCAGCAGCAGCTCGTGCGAGACGAGTGTCGGAAGACGCTGAAATTATAATGTTCGAACGAGGCGAACACATTTCGTTCGCAAATTGCGGTTTGCCTTACTATCTCGGCGGTGTGATAACCGATAGAGATCGTCTTCTCGTTCAGACTTGCGGCGGAATGAAAAATCGCTACGGAGTCGATGTGCGCATAAATTCCGAAGTCATTAAAATAGACAGAGAGAAAAAAGAGGTTGTTGTTCTTGACAAAAAAACAGGGAATGAGTATTCCGAGCGATACGATAAGCTTATCCTTTCTCCCGGTGCCGATCCAATCAAGCCCAAGCTGCCCGGCATCAACAGCAAATTAGTTAAAACCCTTCGTAATATGAAAGATTGCGATGAGATAGAACAGCTGCTTGAAGAAAACAAACCATCGAGCGCTGTAATTGTCGGTGGCGGATATATAGGTTTGGAAATGACAGAAGCGTTGGTGCATCGCGGAATAAAAATAACAATTGTCGAGTTGATGGATCAAGTAATGGGACCGGTCGATCCGGAAATGGCGACACCTATTCATCAACACCTTCAGCTAAAGGGTGTTGACCTTAGGCTCGGAACATCGGTAGATGGATTTAACGAAGATAATAATCGCCTTCGTGTACATCTGAGTACGGGCGAGACGCTTGAGTGTGGCCTTGCTATTCTTTCCGTTGGTGTTCGACCCGAAGTCAGACTTGCAAAAGAAGCAGAACTCGAATTAGGTGAACGAGGTGGAATCAAAGTCGATGATCATCTGCGAACAAGCGATCCCGATATATTTGCAATAGGTGACGCTATTGAAGTGATCGATTTCGTAGGAAAAGTCCCAACCTTAATTCCGCTTGCAGGGCCAGCCAATAGGCAGGGTAGAATTGCAGCTGACAATGCACTCGGACATGATAGTGTCTATACCGGTACTCAGGGTACTGGCATTTGCAAAATCTTCGATCTCGCGATTGGTATGACCGGACTTAGCGAAAAAGTCCTTAAAAAAATCGGAAGAAAATATTCGAAAATCTATGTCCATCCCGCAAACCACGCAAGTTACTATCCCGGTGCTCATCCGATTAGTTGTAAGTTAATATTCGATCCCGATGACGGCACGATACTCGGCGCACAAGCAGCTGGTATGGATGGCGTGGATAAACGAATTGACCTTTTAGCGATGGCTATTCGTGGCGGACTTACCGTTTTTGATTTGCAGGATATAGAGCTATGTTATGCACCACCGTTTGGCTCAGCGAAAGATCCGGTCAATTACGCAGGATTTGTAGCTGCCAATGTGATTCGTGGAGATATGCACGTCTGCTATGTCGAAGATGTGATGAATCCTCGCGAAGATCAAGTTATTTTGGATGTACGCAATCCGAATGAGCTTGAAGCGGGCTCAATTCCGGGAAATATCAACATTCCTCTCGATCAGATTAGAAGCCGACTTAACGAACTCGACAAAACTAAGGAATATCTCGTCTATTGCAGGGTAGGTCTGCGTGGCTATCTCGCCTGCAGAATTCTCGAGCAGAATGGCTTTAGATGCCGAAACCTTACAGGCGGATATAAGACATATCAGGATGTAGTTGGTATAAAACCGAAAGAGCAGGTAGAAACAAAAGAGATAGCTGACGATACTGGTGAGCTTGATGTTACAACGCGTGCACGCAAGAGAGCACCGATTGAAATGCCCGAAATAATGGTCGACTCCACAGGTTTACAATGTCCCGGCCCCATTATTAAACTTAAGCAGGCTGCCGATACCGCTAAACCAGGCCAGACCATTAGGATAAAGGCAACTGAGATGAGCTTCTTGGTGGACGTCGAAGGCTGGTGCACCAGTACAGGCAATGAACTGGTAGAATCCAAGTGTGAAAACGGAATATGCGAAGCTGTCATTCTGAAGAAAGAAGTTGCAGAAACGAAAGGATTGGTTGCCGGCAAAATATCGCCAAAAAAGAAAACGATTATCGTTTTCAGCGGCAACTTGGATAAAGTGATGGCTTCTTTCATCATAGCCAACGGGGCAGCTGCTATGGGAAGTGAAGTTACTATGTTCTTTACTTTCTGGGGAATAAACGTCCTTCGAAAGTCAAATCCTCCTGCTACGCAGAAATCATTTATGGAAAAAATGTTTGGTTGGATGATGCCTCGCGGTGCGGAAAAACTTCCGCTCTCGAAGATGAATATGGGCGGTATGGGCACGATGATGATGAAAGGTGTAATGAAACAGAAGAAAGTTCCTTCTCTGCCCGAGCTTATCGAACAAGCGAAAAACTCAGGCGTAAAGTTAGTTGTTTGTTCGATGAGTATGGACGTAATGGGAATAAAGAAAGAGGAGCTTATCGACGGAATAGAAGAGGGTGGCGTTGCCCGATATCTCGCAGAAGCGGAACGTGGCAATGTAAACCTGTTTATCTGATATCGGATATGTAATTTCTTGACTTTTCGTAAGAGCCTAAATAAAATAACGCATACTTCGGGGATGGAGTTCCCCAAATAATCGCTCATCTGAGCTAATGACTCCTACCATCGTTCGGATATGCAAAATAGCTTGTATGTACGGAAAAATGCAGGTACGGTAGATGCTATATTCGGTATGTCTATGTGCGGTACCTGCAATTATGGTATGGAAGATTATTTGGGAAGGAGAATTCCTGTATGTGCCCGAAGGCTACCTCTGTCAATCCGAAACCGGCAGATTTGATTGACATACTCGCGGATGCGGCTTCTATCATCGAGGGGCTTGGCTCCGATTTTGATGCGCTTTTATCCGATCTCAATCAATTACGTGATCGATTATCTCAAGGACGATTTCATTTAGCTGTCTTAGGGCAATTCAAACGAGGTAAAAGTACACTGCTTAATGCATTATTGGGCCAGCAGGTGCTTCCGACAGCTTTGGTGCCATTGACAGCTATCCCGACCTTTATTAGTTACGGCGATCGGATGCAAGCGACAGCCTATTTCAGAGATGATGATCAGCCAAAATCAATTTCCAGCGATACCGCCGGCGAGATAAGAGATTTTCTCTCCGAATTTGTTACCGAAGAGGGCAATCCGAAAAATATTATGGGCGTATCTTATGTGGAGATTACTTATCCCTCGGAAATCCTCCGAAGCGGAGCGGTATTAATCGATACTCCCGGAATCGGCTCAACGTTTCGGCACAATACCGAAGCGACATTGAATTTTCTTCCTCAGTGCGATGCAGCTTTGTTTATCGTTTCCGCTGACCCGCCGATTACCGAAGTCGAAGTTGCTTTTCTCAAAGAAGCAAGAAAAAATGTATCACGTATCTTTTTCATTCTTAATAAGGTCGATTACCTTGCCCCCGAAGACCGAGAACTTGTTACGGACTTTCTTAAAAAAGTGTTAACTGAGCAAGTAGGAATC
>WFQY01000429.1 GCA_015486815.1 Phycisphaerae bacterium
GTATATAAGAATACCGATAGATACTACTCAAATTAAAAAGATAGGACTTTTGCTAAATCGTTTTACTGTCGAGTTCTGGTACAAATCTTCCTCAGCTAATAACGGTAAATGCTTAATGGGGACGATAAACAAAGGTCTCCATAGAACCTGCTTTCAAATAGAAATTAACAAAGCTGGCTTATGGGGTGTGCTGATTCGTTCGGAAGATGGCAAATTGCTGTTAAGCAATGCGAATAGTACAGTATCGAAAAAACTTTCCGACGGTAGCTATCATCATATAGTCTGGGTTATATCAAATGCATCAAAGGGTAAAGTTTCGCTATATGTCGATGGCCAAGCTGTTCCCGTTACTACCAAAGGTGCAACTTCTACAAAATTTGCGAAGTTTCAATATGACCTTGCGATAGGTGCGACAGATGACAGAAGTTTGTTCAAACAATTCATCAATGCTACGCTTGACGAAGTAGCGATTTATACCAGCGTGCTCGACAAATCACGCATCGCAGCACACTATGCCAGCGGTGTCGGAAAAGCAAAGCTCAAATATACCAAACAGATACTCGCTAACAATCCTTTCGCATATTGGCGGCTTGGTGAATCGTCTGACGAGGGGTTATATCTGCTGCTTGACAATCGCATCATAGAGAAAACTGCTAACGCCAATCTCCGCGTAGGAAAAGTGGTCAAGTACAAAGGCAATCCGCTATTCGGACAGCAGTATCCGTGGGAAGTAATGTATAACAATATGTACCCGAACGTAATTTACGACGAGCAGGAAAAGATTTACAAGATATGGTACGGGTTGTTTATTTACGATTCTGCCTATGCGAACATTCCGCCCGAAAAGCGCAAACACGGAATATATATGAAATATTCAAAGTCCAGAAAAGACGGTTTGTGTTACGCATTTTCGAAAGATGGCATTCATTGGATAAAGCCGATGTTGAATATTGTCAAGTGGAATGGTCGGTCGAGCAACATACTATCGAAATATGTACACGGAGTAGGAATTCTCAAGGATATGATAGAGCGCGACCCCGCCCGACGATATAAGATGTTTTTCAAAGGTGAGGTTATATCGGTGCGGTTTTCCTCGGATGGCCTGCATTGGGGACAATATATCGCATGTCCTGAAATAGCAGCTGCTGGCGATACGCACAATAATGCATTGTGGGTGCCCGAGCTAAAAAAATATGTTGGATTTACGAGATTATGGAATAATAATCGTAGAGTTGTCGGGCGAACGGAAAGCCTCGATTTCGTACATTGGACGAAAGCAGTCGAAGTCTTTCGTGGGAGACATCTGTTCGATATCTATTCACTTCCGGTCTTTCGATATGCGGGTGTATATGTTGCGTTTCCTGCAATATTTGATGAGCAGGCAGACCGCGTTCGCACGGAATTAGCGTGGAGTCCCGATACGATTCATTGGTACCGCATCGATGAGGGTAGCCCGTTGATACCGAATTCCGAAAAAAAAGGCGATTACGATTGGGGTACTATATTTGCAAGTAAGCCCGTTATACGGAACAATAAAATTCAGATTTATTACGGTGGTTGTAATGGCGGACATTTTGATTGGCGTGATGGTTTTTTGTGTTTAGCTACTTTAAGGCTTGATGGTTTTGCCGGTTATGAGCCTGCGGATAGTAGTAAAGAAGGTTTGGTAATCACAAAGCCTATTTCGTTTTCAGCTACGCTCCGCATAACGGCAGACGCTGATGGCGGTAAGATACTCGTTTCGCTTTTGGATAAAGCTGGCAATGTGATATTAACAAGTCAGCCAATAACAGGCAATGTAACCGATGAGCTTGTGAAGTGGAAAGATAAGGTCAAGCTGAAAAAAGTTGTCGGGAAAAAAGTTCGGATAAGGTTTACAATGAAACGGGCGAAGATTTATTCTTTCAGATTGTAGCAAATCTTTCGGATTGTGGCAAAGGTGCAGGACGGACAAATGGCTGACAAACAAAATATCAAATATTCGAGAGATATTCAGGTCGTATATTATCCCGACGTTGACGTTATGGTCTGTGGTATTGGTTGTGCGGGACTGACCGCTGCAATTTCAGCTGGCAGAGCCGGAGCGAATACCTTAGCTATTGAACGCTGGCCTTTCGCAGGTGGCAATACGACCGCTGCCTCTGTCAATGGCTGTTGCGGCCTGGCTGATATGACTACGGGAAAACTTGCTGTCGGCGGAATCGTTACGGAGCTTCTCGCAGAAGCGGGTATATTAGTTGACCGTGGCATAGAAAATGATATTGTCGTCGAGCCGAAGGAAATATTACATCACAAATCGGAAAAGCTCTTCGAACCTATAACAGATATCGAGCAGATAAGAAAAGCTCACACCCGTCTGCCTTATGCGTGGGATATGGAGAAATTCAAACGCATTGCAGATAAACTGCTGCTCGAAGCGAATGTCAAAACACTTTACCATACACAGATAATTGACGTAATCGTTGTTGGCTCGAAAATTGAATATGTGCTTATTTCCGACAGAGAATCGGTAAAGGCGGTCAAACCTAAAATCGTGATAGACTGTACGGGCGATGGCAACATAGCTGCCTGGGCGGGCGTACCTTTTGAGATGTCGGATAATCCTCAACCGGCAACTCTCGTATTTTATGTCGCTAATGTAAATATTCCGAAAGATAAACAAAAGCTTCAAGACAAATGCACCGAAGTTTTTCGACAGGCTTATGAAAAAGGTCAGTTAGATACATTCGGAGGCCCGTATTTAAGTTGGCCTGGCGCAAATATTGTGCGATTCAACGCTATCAGGCAGAAGTTAAACACTCTGTCAACCGAAGCGCTTTCGTCTGTCGAGATACACAGCAGGGCGCAGGCGTGGAAAATGTTTGAGCTATTGAAATCACAATTGGAGGAATTTCGTAACGCGCAGTTTCTTTCCAGCGGGTCTGCTATCGGCATAAGGGAATCGAGAAGAATAAAAGGAAAATATACATTAACAGCTGATGATATCTTGCAAAATCGACGTTTCCCCGACGCTATCGTAAAAGGTGCGTGGAATCTGGATTATCATCCGTCGGATAAAATCGGTCATCATCCTCAGCAGGCAATACCAGCCTATGATATTCCATATCGAACATTATTGCCTGTGAAAATCGATAATCTCCTGATAGCTGGCCGATCGCATTCCGCTACGAAAGAGGCATTAGCGTCCAGCAGAGTAGGAGTAACAGCTATGGGTATGGGTCAGGCGGCGGGAACAGCGGGCGCTATTGCTGCTAAAGAAAATATTTTACCACGAGATATAGATATTAATAAGCTACGAGCGACATTACTCAAACAGAATGTCATTCTTTAGGTAAGGAAAAGGTACGTTATGACAACTATAACAGAGCCATCACGTAAGGTTACCGTCGTTCGTGATGTAGATGTAGCTGTCGTCGGTGCGGGCGTTTCGGGGCTGTTTGCTGCCCTCGGAGCTGCTAAACAAGGGGCAAAGACAATTCTCATCGACAGGTTCGGTCAGCCTGGCGGGAATATGGGACCGGGCGGTTTTATTCTAAGCTCACTCGGACCGGGCGAGGGAAAAACTCATCACGTAATAGACTATGCTGGCGTATGCAGGGAATTCGTCCTGCGTCTCGAAGAAAAACTCCTTCCGGGATTATACGTTTCCGAACTTCAGCGGGATAAAGGTACTCGCGGAATTTTCGAATATCCGAGCTACAGCAGCACAATATCATATTTAGCTATAAAGATGTGCGAGGAACTTTCAGTAGAGCTGATGCTATCCGTCTATGCGGGCGATCCGATAATGGATGACAAAACGGTCAAAGGTGTGTTTGTTGAAACCAAGAGTGGCCGATTAGCGATTCGCTCGAAAGTGCTTATCGATGCCACCGGCGATGCGTCATTGGCTGAGCGTTCGGGTGCGCCGGTTCAGCACAAAAGTGCCACACCCGAGGAAGGTAAAAAAATAAGTAACTGGTGCGGCTGGACTCGCGAAGAATTTACCCATTGGAACGATGGAGGCATCGCTGTCATTATCGCAGGTGTGGATTATGAGCGTTATGAAAATTTTTTGAATCAGCCGACAGAACTAACCGAAGCTGATATCCGATTTCGTGAAGAGTTACAACATTTTCATCCTGGCAGCGATTTTCAAGATTCTCTCGTGCCCATTTTACGCCAAGCGTGGCAGAGCGGCCGATATAAAATCAAACAGACTATTGATGATAATTTTTATATGATGATTCACCGAAAACTTATTCCGCTCGAATATGGCCTGATGCAGATGGTCGTAGAAGCGGGCGGCGAATTTGACCTTGGCAATTGGCAGCACGTCAGTAAGCTCGAATCATCTTTGCGTAAGTACGCATTTGAGACGGTGGAATTTTATCGTGAGCGGATTCCCGGATTCGAACGTGCGAGAGTTATGTGGACGTCAGCCTATTTAGGCGCAAGGTCAAGCGTTGGAATCGTAGGTGAATATTATCTCACCTTCGACGATTTCCTCAAAGGCGCCCGATTCGATGATGTATTATTTCGCAGCTATGTTGCACGCAGACAGGGTAAGGGCAGTCCAGAGGGCTGCGATTTGCCTTACCGAATGCTGCTGCCTAAGCAAATAGACGGAATGCTCGTTGCAGGCAGAGGCGCATCGTTCGAGCGTAGAGGCCACGATTCGCCACCACGTCCGCGATTCAGTATGATGATGCTCGGAGAAGCTGCAGGCAGAGCAGCTGCTTTGTCTATCGAGAATAAGGTTACCCCACGAACCCTGCCCGTCAGAAAACTGCAAAAAGTACTCTTAAAAGAGGGCTTTTTCCTCGGCGAAACCGATCGACTCAAAGAGCTTGATTTGGTTTAAACTGTAACTCATTAAATTTTACGTAATATGTTTGGTATGGCTAAGCTGTTGCTATTAGCAGCTATCTTTATATTCAGCTTATTCAACAAATTTTCCGTCTCGCGATTTATCTCGGATAAATACCATTTGCTATTTATACGAACCTTTCGTATAGACCCCAAGATAATCATCCTGTTCCTGCTGACGGAGTCTATCGTCTAAAAACAGGTGAATAACGCCACTATCAACCTTATGACTATAATGCCATATATATCGGTCTCGATACTTGAAATATCCCGAAAAGCCCAGCTCTTTCGACCAGCTGAATATATGAGTGGCGTCTATCAGCATATGAGTATCATGGCGATCTGATATTGATGATCTAAAAAGCTTTACAATATGATTACGTCTTGCTCCTATCAATTTTAATACTTCGGACACTTTCTTTGCATTCAATGATATATCAGCGTACTTTTTACTGAGCCAGCTATTATTAAAATGAAACTTCATATTCTTTGACAATGATTTCCTTGATAGATGTTTTCTTATAAAGAGAGTACTTTTCAGATTCGAAGAACCCTTCAGGTGTTATTTTGCCAAGCAATTTACCGGTTATCTTTTGTTCTCGCTTTTTTTCCGGATGTTTCATTATTATGTCTCCCTACATATAACGTAAATACGTAATATCAGAATAGCATAAATCCTTTACAATCAAGCCAAAAACAAAAAAACTCCAGACTTTTTTCCCGACTTCGGCGGTTTTTGGGGGATTTTTCGGAAAAATCGTTGATTTTGGCTTAAAAATGAGGATTTTTTCTCAAACCCCTCTTGTAGTGCCTAATAA
>WFQY01000430.1 GCA_015486815.1 Phycisphaerae bacterium
ATTTCAGAGTTCTATTGTGCATATAATTTAATTTACGAGGAGTACATAAAATGTCAGAACGAAAAATGATAACAGTAGATGGTAACGAAGCGACAGCTTCAGTAGCACACCGAATAAATGAAGTAATTGCAATCTATCCGATAACACCTTCATCACCTATGGGCGAGCATGCGGATGAATGGTCTGCCAAAGGTAAAACGAATATTTGGGGCATCGTTCCCGACGTTGTCGAGATGCAGTCGGAAGGTGGAGCGTCAGGAGCGGTTCACGGCTCACTGCAAGCGGGGGCACTTACCACCACATTTACCGCATCTCAGGGACTTCTTCTGATGTTGCCTAATATGTACAAAATCGCAGGCGAGCTTAATTCATACTGTATGCACGTATCCGCAAGAACCGTCGCTACTCACGCACTTTCGATTTTCGGCGACCATTCCGACGTGATGGCTACTCGTGCGACGGGGTTTGCACTGCTTGCGTCGGGCTCGGTGCAAGAAGCTCACGATTTAGCCTGCATAGGCCAGGCAGCTACCCTGAAAGCACGTGTGCCGTTTTTGCACTTCTTCGATGGCTTCCGGACATCGCACGAAGTATCGAAAATGGAAGAGCTTACGGACGATGACCTGCGTGAGATGATAGATGATAATCTGGTAGCTGAGCATAAAAAACGTGCATTGACTCCCGACCGACCGGTAATTCGCGGTACCGCTCAAAATCCCGATGCCTTCTTCCAAGCACGTGAAGCGTGCAATCCGTTCTATCTGGCTTGTCCTGAAATAACCCAGCAAGCGATGGATAAATTCGCAAAACTGACAGGCAGAGCTTATCATCTGTTTGATTATGTCGGTGCCAAAGACGCTGAACGCGTTATCGTACTGATGGGCTCCGGTACGGAAGTTGCTCACGAAACCGTCGAATACCTGGCAGCTAATGGCGAAAAAGTCGGGGTTATTAAGGTCAGATTGTATCGTCCGTTCTCCATTAAAGATTTCGTAAATGCGCTTCCGAAATCCGTAAAAGCGATAGCGGTACTCGATAGAACAAAAGAGCCCGGTGCCCTCGGTGAGCCATTGTATCAGGACGTATTGACCGCATTGCAGGAAGCTAAAGAACAGGGCATAGCTTCGTTCGATACCGAGCCGAAGGTGATAGGCGGCAGATATGGCCTATCATCGAAAGAATTCACACCCGCAATGGTCAAAGCTGTCTTAGATGAGCTTAAAAAAGACAATCCGAAAAATCATTTCACTGTCGGTATCAACGATGATGTTACGCATACGTCTCTCGAAGTCGATGACTCATTCGATATAGAAAAAGATAGCGTAGTTCGTGCGGTATTCTTCGGGCTTGGCTCCGATGGTACCGTTGGTGCGAATAAAAACTCTATCAAGATTATAGGCGGTGAGACCGACAACTATGCACAGGGATATTTCGTTTATGATTCGAAAAAAGCCGGTGCTATTACCATTTCGCACCTACGGTTCGGGCCCGAGCCTATTCGTTCCGCATATCTTATCAAACGTGCCAACTTCGTCGCTTGTCATCAATTCGTATTTCTCGAAAAATACGATGTGCTTGAATATGCTGTTCCCGGTGCGGTATTCTTGCTCAACTCTCCTTATCCGCACGATCAGGTTTGGGATCATCTCCCGAGAGAAGTTCAGCAGGAAATAATCGAAAAGAAACTGAAATTCTATGCTATCGACGCATACAAAGTTGCGAAAGCTACCGGTATGGGCGTGCGAATAAATACGATAATGCAGACGTGCTTTTTCGCTATTTCGGGCGTATTGCCGAAAGACGAAGCTATCGCTAAAATCAAAGAGGCTATCAGGAAGACTTACGGCAAGAAGGGCGAAGAGATTGTAAATAAGAACTTCGCTGCTGTCGATGCCGCTCTCGAGCATTTGCACGAAATATCGTATCCGGACAAGCCGACTTCCACAAAGACCAAGCCTCCGATAGTTCCCGACTATGCACCGGACTTTGTCAAAAACGTTACCGCGATGATGATGAAAAACAAAGGCGATCTGCTGCCTGTAAGTGCGTTTACTCCCGATGGTACTTGGCCTTCCGGCACGACCAAATGGGAAAAACGCAATGTCGCACTGCAGATTCCCGTTTGGAATCCCGAACTTTGTATTCAGTGCAACAAATGCAATATCGTTTGTCCGCACGCAGCTATTCGCTCTAAGGTATATGAGCCGGAGCTGCTTAAAGATGCTCCTGCGACGTTCAAATCGACCGATTACAAAGCGAAAGACTTCAAAGGCTACAAGTTCACCGTGCAAATTGCACCCGAAGATTGTACCGGCTGTGGGGTATGCGTCGCTACCTGTCCGGGCAAAGACAAAGCCAACCCCGAACGCAAAGCTCTGCACCTCGAAGATCAATTACCACTCAGAGAGCAGGAGCGAGAAAATTACGATTTCTTCCTGAACAAACTTCCTCTTGTCGATCGTTCGAAGATAGAAAACATTACCGTAAAATCTTCGCAGTTCTTCGAGCCGTTGTTTGAATATTCCGGATGTTGTGCAGGCTGTGGCGAAACGCCGTATATCAAATTGCTAACTCAACTGTTTGGCGACAGGGCACTCATAGCGAATGCTACCGGTTGTTCGTCAATTTACGGCGGCAACCTGCCGACTACTCCTTATACATTCAATGCCGATGGCAGAGGTCCTGCTTGGTCGAACTCTCTGTTTGAAGACAATGCCGAATTCGGATTCGGATTCAGACTTGCTGTCGATTTCAATACCAAACAGGCGCAAATATTGCTTAAAGAATTAGCTTCGCAAATCGGTGATAATCTCGTAACCGAATTACTCGAAGCTGACCAGTCAACCGAAGCTGGCATCAACGCTCAGCGTCAGCGTGTCGCCGCACTTAAGGAAAAACTCGCAACTATTAAGAGTGATAAAGCTCGTCAGCTTGAATTGGTTGCGGATTATCTCGTCCAAAAGAGTGTTTGGCTCGTTGGTGGCGACGGCTGGGCTTATGATATCGGTTATGGTGGATTGGATCACGTATTGGCGATGAATCGCAATGTGAATGTACTTGTACTCGATACGGAAGTATATTCGAATACCGGTGGCCAATCGTCAAAAGCTACACCGCTCGGTGCGTCTGCCAAGTTTGCAGCTGCCGGCAAAAGCACAGCTGCCAAAGACCTCGCACTGATGGCGATGAGTTATGGCAACGTATATGTAGCACGAGTGGCACTCGACGCCAACGATTCTCAAACCGTTCGTGCCTTCCGCGAGGCGGATTCTTATCAGGGCTCATCAATTATTGTTGCTTATTCTCAATGTATTGCTCATGGCTATGATTTGGTAAACGGTCCGGAACATCAGAAACTCGCAGTTAATAGCGGCCTTTGGCCGATTTGCCGATTCGACCCGAGACGTATAGGTACCGATGAGCCACCGCTCAAACTCGACGTCGCCGAGATTAAAGAGCCTATCGAGAAGTTTATGAAGAGCGAGACTCGCTTCCGTGTGGTTGAGAAGATGAATCCCGAAAGATTCAAACATCTGATAGAAGAAGCTCAAAAATTCTCAACGAATAAGATGGCGTTGTATCAACAGCTGTCCAAAATCGTTCTGAAAGCTGAGTAAAGATGATTAATGTTATCTGAGAATGACCGATAATGCAC
>WFQY01000431.1 GCA_015486815.1 Phycisphaerae bacterium
CCTCATTTACACCTTGCTTTTGTGTGGTTAACTGGTGATTAACTCTCGAATCGGATGTTTTTTGCGCGTAGCTGAATGAATTGTTCGCCCCGATATTCGTCGATAATCGGCTCAAAAGCTATCTGACATTTGCGATGGTCAAGCAGCTTTTCATATTGATAAGCCTGACTAAAAGCGATGATTCTGAAGATTTTCTCCGCCCACTTGATATTGAATGTGAGATGTTTTCCGTTTTGGCCGATCACTCTCGGCGTGCCTACGAGCTCAACCAAATCGGTAGCGAGAATAGGTCTCGGATTTCCGTGTCCAAACGGTCCGAGCTGATTCATCTGCCAAACAAAATTGGAATCGAGTTCAGCCGGGTCTGCCATCGCATCGATTTTCAGTAGCGGTACGCTTTTAGACTTACTAAGCCATTTCGATGCGTGCTTCTGGAGAGCTCGCATAAATGGCATTATCTTGCCCGCTTCTATCCGTAAGCCAGCAGCCATCGCATGCCCGCCATACGACAGCAGATAATCTTTGCACGAGGTCAATCCTTCGTTAATATCGTAGCCATCGATACTTCGTGCTGAGCCCTGTCCGAAATCACCGTCGAGAGCTATCATTACGATAGGTTTGTTAAGCCGTTCCACGAGTTTGGATGCCACTATTCCGATAACACCTGCGTGCCAATTTTCCTTAGCTAAAACGAGAATTGGAACTTGTTCGACAAGTTGGCCTTGATATTCCGCAAGCTCAATAGCTTCTGCGGTGATGCGTTCTTCGAGCTTCTGTCTGGCGCGATTTTGCTTTTCCAGATAGTCAGCTAATTCCTGTGCACGTTGATCATCTCTCGTTGTCAATAATTCGAAAGCCTGCTGAGCGTGTCCCATCCTGCCAGATGCATTTAATCGCGGACCTATTACAAAAGCAGCGTGGTAGCTTTCTATCTTATTTTTGTCCAAACGGGTACTATGTAAAAGTGCCTGCATTCCCGGCAAGGTCGTTTGATTTAATTGAGCCAGCCCGAACTTAACCAAAATCCTGTTTTCATCGATAAGCGGAACAACGTCAGCAATGGTCGCTAATGCTACCAGTGATGTCAGCTCGATAAGCAATTCCCGAAATTTCGCATCGACCTTCATACCCGAAGACATCTCTCGTGCAATCGCCCAAGCGAGTTTGAAAGCGACAGCTGCCCCGCACGGATTTACCTTCGGCGGAGTTCGTGCAAGATCGGGATGTAATATAGCATAACCATCGGGAAATGTCCCGTCTTCTTCAGGCTCGTGATGGTCGGTTATGATTACGTCCAAGCCATTTTCTTTGGCATAATCCACACATTGATGGTCGCGAATGCCACAGTCCACGGTTATTAACAATTTTGTGCCCTGTTTGGCGAGTTTTTCGATCGCTTCTTTGTTAAGCCCATATCCTTCTTCTATTCGATGAGGGACGTAAGTTTGCACCCTACCGCCCGCTTGCGAAATTATGTGCCAAAGAATAGCGGAGCCTGAAACGCCATCGACATCATAATCGCCGTAAATTACGATTTGCTCCTTCTCTTCGATCGCTTGACGTATGCGACTCGCAGCTTTCGGTAGGTCGGGAATATCATCGGGCTCGGTCAGGCCGTTGAGTTTGGGATTTAGGAATTTTCTCGCTTCCTCGGGTGTGCTTATCCCGCGATTGTAAAGTATCTGAGCGATAGTCGGACTTACGTTAAGCCTATCCGCCAAATCATTTGCGCCAATCCATTTTTCCGCTATATTCCATTGTGGCTGAGTCAATGCTCTCGCTCCGTCTCATTTATTTTTATTTGTATTATTTCGTTTTGCGATTTTAGCCCATGTATCTTTAAGAGTAACAGTGCGATTGAAAATAAGACGCTCCTGCGTCGAGTCCTTATCGATACAAAAATAACCTACACGCTCGAATTGATAATTTTCACCGACTTTCGAGTTGGCCAGCGAAGGTTCGAGCTTGCAGTCATTGATCATCTTGATAGAATCAAGATTGATATTATCCGTCCAGTCTCTGCCTTCTTCGACATCGTTCGGATCTTCCTTTGTAAACAGATGTTCGTATAGCCTTATCTCAGCGGTGATTGCGTGTTCCGCAGAGACCCAATGCAGAGTAGCTTTGACCTTGCGCCCGTCGGGTGCATCTCCGCCACGGGTAGCGGGGTCGTAAGTACATCTGAGTTCGACGATATTGCCGTCGGAATCTTTTATCACATCGGTGCAGGTGATGAAATATGCATATCGCAGACGAACTTCTCTGCCCGGTGCCAATCGGAAAAACTTCTTCGGCGGCTCTTCCATAAAATCATCTCGTTCGATATAAATAACACGAGAGAATGGCACTTTCCTCGTCCCTGCGGACGGGTCTTCGGGATTGTTTATCGCATCCAAATATTCCACCTTGTCTTGCGGATAATTTTCTATCACAATGCAAAGCGGGTTAAGGACGCCCATTACACGTTGAGCGCGTTTATTGAGATCTTCCCTTATGCAATGCTCGAGCAGTGCGATATCGACGGTACTGTTATATTTGTTTACACCTATGCGTTTGCAGAAGTTTCTGATAGCACGGGGCGTGTATCCTCTGCGGCGAAGTCCGGAAATCGTAGGCATACGTGGATCGTCCCAACCGCTAACGTATTTTCTCTCGACAAGCTCAGCAAGCTTGCGTTTGCTCATTACCGTATAGGTAAGATTCAGACGTGCGAATTCTATCTGCTGAGGGTGATGCACACCAAGCTGATCCAGAAACCAATCGTAAAGCGGCCGATGGTTTTCAAACTCAAGCGTGCAAATCGAATGAGTTATTCCCTCGATAGAATCTTCAAGCCCGTGTGCCCAATCGTACATCGGATAGATGCACCATTTATCGCCCGCACGATGATGTTTAGCGTGCAGAATACGATACATTACCGGATCGCGCATATTTAGATTCGGTGATGACATATCGATTTTTGCGCGAAGCGTTTTTGCTCCGTCGGGAAATTCACCCGCCCGCATACGCTCGAATAATTCCAGATTTTCTTCGACGCTGCGATTTCGATACGGACTTTCCTTCCCAGGCTCTGTTAGCGTGCCACGGTATTCGCGAATCTCTTCGGGACTCAAATCGCAGACGTAGGCTTTGCCCGCTTTTATCAGCTGAATTGCGTATTCGTACATCTTTTCAAAATAATCGGATGCAAAATACAGATGCTCGCCCCAATCGAAGCCGAGCCAGCGAATATCCTCTATTATCGCATCGACATATTCCTGCTCCTCTTTACACGGATTGGTGTCATCGAATCGAAGATGACATCGTGCGTTGGGAAATTCCTGAGCAATTCCGAAATTAAGACAGATAGCCTTTGCATGTCCGATGTGTAGATAGCCGTTAGGCTCGGGAGGAAATCGGGTGATTACTTTTCCGCCATATCTGTTTGTCTCGATATCGCGTTTGATTATTTCGCGGACGAAGTCTGTCCTTTTCTCACTGTCTGACATTTCAGAATTTTCCTTGTCAATATGCAATTACTATATCTATGAGATTATACCGTTATGATAGTTTTGATACAATCGCAGAAAACTTTTCTTGACATATCCGATACGATGTTAATAGAATAAGTTGGAATACTGGCCTGTAGTTCAATTGGCAGAACGTCTGACTCTGGTTCAGAAGGTTCCAGGTTCGATTCCTGGCAGGCCAGTTTCGGTAAATTTGCGGGCGTAGCTCAAAGGCAGAGCACCGGCCTTCCAAGCCGGCTATGTGGGTTCGATTCCCATCGCCCGCTTTCACTCGTTTTTAGGGGATTCCTTCCAGTAAGTTCTTAAGATTGTTATAGCTTATTCTCGCACTATCAAGCGGATCGCCTGGGCAAACGTCTTGCTCGATGAGATACCACTTTACACCCGCATGCTCACATATCTGCAAAATACCAGGCCAATTCAAATTGCCTTCGCCAACTTCCATATAAGTAGGTTTACCGTCAACTATACCGTAATCCTTAGCGTGCAACAGAGGCAGCCTACCCGCGAGTTTTTCGCACCAATATCTGACATCACCACCGCCATACTGTACCCAATAGGTATCTAATTCAGCTTGAAAATATTTCGGGTCGGAATTTTCGTATATCAATTCGAAACCCGTTTTACCATCAAATTTTTGAAATTCAAATGCGTGGTTGTGATAACTGAAAGTTATACCTTTATCTGCGAGCTTTTCACCGAGAGATGACATTTCCTTTGCGAAAGCTTTGTAACCATCAGCTCCTGTTCGATATTTTTGCGGAAGCGACGGCACAGCAATCTGCTCACAATTCCAGAGTTTATGCTCCTCGATAACCTTGTCAAGCTCACCTGTGAGTCTATCGTACGATATATGCGTTGCAACGATTTTCAATCCGTTATCGTCAGCGATTTTTTTCAGCTCGTCAGGTGCAATTTTGCCGATTCCAGAAACCTGAACAGCTCGAAATCCTATTTTCGCAAGAGCCGGAAAAGTCCTTGCGATATCCGCAGGTGTTTGAAGAAGTTCTCTGAGTGTGTACAGCTGCATTCCGATTTTTTCGCTCATAAGAATCCGTCCTTTCATTAAAAATTCGTTAAAACTATGTCTTTACGTTTTCCATAAGTAACGCTGCTATCGGACCATATATCATAATTACAAGCCAAACTACAAGTGCGGGATGCGTACTCGTAGCAGCTATGTTTTGCGAGACAAAGGCTATGAGAAAACAAGAAATCGAAACAAGAAGACACATTCCTACCGACAGCAGGACATTGTGAGGTTCTCTGTTTAGGAAGAATGGTAGTCCGAGGAATAATAACAGTATATTCAATATCGGCTGAGTCAGCCTTATATGTCTTGCGGAGATGATTTCGTTGATATTAGGAACGAGCTTGGGCTTTTTAAGTAACGCATTTAGCTGACGGATACTTAAGAAATATGTCCATGCTGACGACTGTCTAAGCAGAAGGTCATTGGGTTTCCAGTCGCTGTAATATTCGCTTATAGGCTGCCTGCCCATCCTTGCGGATATTACAAATTCCGCAGGCCCGACCGACCGTGCGTATCGAGTTCCGCGAAGCAGCTTCCAGCATTGTCTTTTTTCGTCCCAAGTAGCTTCGTCTGCTGATATTTTTGCGATAATTCTGCCCTGATTGTCTCGCTCCATCGCTATCATCTGCTCCATCGTTTTAGTCTTCGGATGATATAGCATCGCTGAGAGAAGAGTATTATTTCTGTCTTCCAGAAACCACAGTGCGAATGCTCGTTTGCCCGATGCTTCATCGTGTCCCAATACGAGCTTATCCGCAATGCTCGGTATGATGACTTCCTGATCGAGCATCCATAAAGTATTAAATATCATACCAGCGATGATTATAGGGGCAGCTACGCGATACATCGAGATTCCACCAGCGAGCATAGCTGTAAGTTCGTTGCTTCGCTGAAGTCTGGCGAGGGTAAACGCGCCAGCTACAAGAGTTATCATTCCTGCGACTTGAGCAAAATACAGAAAACTGTGATAGAAATAATAGCTTAGTATATCTCCTATAATACTTATCGTTCCCTGCTGGCTTTCGGTAAATTCATCGAGGTTTGCGAACAAGTCGAGGATAACATATAAACTTATCATAATAACTACACTTACCACATAGCTGTAGGTAAACCCTTTCAGCAGATAACGGTCTATCGTCTTAATTGGCAAGCGTGGTAATGTCTTCATTTTCTATCGCCTTAGAAATTTTCCGAGAACTACAACATTCGCAAGAGCTATCAATATTATTCCAAGCCAAATTGCAAATGCGCCTATCGTGCCGAACCCCGCTCCGCAGAATTGCTTGCCCGTCATTATAAGCACTATAACTACGAGCATAGGAATAAAGCTTAACCCGAATGCGCTTACAAAGTGTCCGCCACGGAATATGATTCCGAGTCCCGCTCCCAAAAGCATCAATACGATAACGCTGGTACTATATGCCATTCTGCTGTGAAGTTCAGCGATAGCACGATTGACTATTTTTTCCCTAAGGTTAGCTACCGCAAATCGCCTTTGCGAGAGTCTTTGATTGTAATTATAGTCATTGTTGAGATCCAGCAGCTGATCGAGTTTTATCTTTTCCGCCTGCTTGATAGGCTCGATAGGAGCAGGTATATAGCTGAAGGTAAACGAATCGTGTCGGACAAACCGATTAGGATCGACATCGCGTGAATCACTGACCTTTACATCTTTGAGTAGAATATTGAGAGCAAAAGGCATCGACGGATTATATTTTTCGACGCGAATGACAGCATCGCGAGCTAAAAATTTTCGATAGCCACCCAAGTTGAGTTTATTAATCAGTACGACATCGCCTTCCAGTATTATTCTGCCATCGTTCGGATTTTGACGATAGCTCGAAGCTGTTAATGTGTATGTGCCGTTTTTGTCTTTGAGAGTAATTTGCTGATGAGTGTCAAGCTGATTCGCGAGATATTGATAAATCATAGAAGCTTTCAGCAAGACATACAGCGAATTGATATTCGAGGCGAGTTCGGGAAATTTCGTCGGATTATTGACTATCTGAGTTATTTCCGGAAGAGAAAGAAATTTTAATTTCTTTCTTAATATTTTCCCCATAACCTTGAACGGTCCGATAGGATAATATTCCGCCTGTATCATTTGGCCTTTGTGTTCGTCGAATGCTCGCACCTGATTCAGGGATATATCGATAACTCGTATATGATCGATAGTTTTGAATAAAATAAGAGCTGTCTGAGCGGTACCGTAGAAAATCGGCATTCCCCCTTCGTGCCTTAGGAATGCTACCTCGGATAGTTGAATCTGTCCTTGAGAAACCGTACCATCAGGCAGGATTTTGGGTTTCTCTATCGCATCGACTCTACCGCAATGCAGGGCATAATTCATATAAGCAGCGTAGCCACGATATTTAAGTTTCGAATATATTACCGATTGTAGGTCTTTGGAAACGAGGTTTTCTATTCGTTGAGCAAGCCGAGGAATGGAATAATTCTCCAAGATGAATGTTGAAAGAAAAACGAGAATACTCAAAAAGACAGCTGGCAGCAGAAGTTTGTATATGTTGATACCGCCAGCCCTGCACGCATTGATTTCGTTATCGGATGCCAAGCGACCATACGTTATCGTCGTACTGAACAAGGCAGCTACCGGCAACGAGTATGCGAGAACGACGGGCATAAGATATATC
>WFQY01000432.1 GCA_015486815.1 Phycisphaerae bacterium
ATATAGAGTACCTTTTGCAAAACCCATCGTCAAGTAGGCAAACAAATATTATAAACTTTTGGACAAAATTACTAATTCGAGTCTTTAGCTATTAGTCAGGTAGCTGTTAGCTAAAAGCTAAAGACTAAAGGCTAAAAGCTATTAGCTTTAATTAAGGTGCTTCGCATCTTCTCTTGCTACAAGCGTCTCTATTAAATTGCACAGCGGCGGAATATCGGGTAAGATTATCAAAAAAATCCGTCCGATTTATTACGGAATGAAAAATGTATCATAAAAGAATTATCTCAAAATTTGCATTGTGTCTTTTTGCGTTGATTCTTTGCTCGTGTCAGTCGCCAAGGTGGTGGCGGGCAAGATTGAAATTCGTAGTACCGGCACCAGCTAAATTTACCGCAGTATCACTCGATAGTCAGCTTTTCAGCGATGAATCGATAGACGAGATAAATTCTCAAATAATCAACCCCGTCGATAATAAAATACATCTGTATGCTGCTGGCGGTGAAACAATATGTTTCAAATTGCTGATTAAGCCCGCTCAAGCCGGTGAAATCGATATAAAATTTGCTCCGCTTAATTCCGTAAGTGCGGATAAGACAAAACCCCCTCTCTCTGTCCGCTGGCGGATTTACAAAATCCTGTCGATACCTATCGGCAATTATGATGCCTTTTTTGCAAGATTAGCCGACAGCTCTATCCTTAAACCACGTACGTTTCCCGACCCGTTAATCGAAATTAAGCCCGCCGGCCGGGGCGAATTCAAAATTCAGGCGGAGGATACAAGCCCGATATTGATACTGGCTGAGCTAACCGTTCCCAAAAAGCAGACATCAGCGGATTACAGCGGAGCTGTTACGATAAGTTCGTTCGGAAAGTATAGTTCGCGAGAGCTGATCTTGCACAAGTTTAGCTTCGATCTGCCCGAGTCGGATATAACTATATTTGGTTTGCTCGATGCTGCTACACTTTGGCGGCATTACGGAATAGGGACGCTACGCGACCCGAATAAACTGATTCTGCCGCCCGACCTCTCGCAGGTAAATCAGCTTGCTGATATTATCGGTAGCATTACAAAAATAGCCGATGAGCACGGGCTGGAAATCTGGCTTAGTAATGTATATCCGCGGATAACTCACAACGAATTTGATTGGTCGGGCTATCAAGCGTTAGTACGAACGGTACTGGAAAATAGCACGAGGGACAGGAAATATTGGCTTATGCCTATCGATTTGGCATTTCCGTCAACGAGACATTTCGGGCAGCCCGATTCCATCGTATATCAAGGTATCATAGATAAGTTAGCTCGTGAGTTTAACAAAAAATTCATCAGCAAAGCAGCGATGGGAAAAGCATTAGCCTGCCTATATTGGCCTGAGACTTATCCGCAGGCACGAGATGAATATGATAACTATGTTGCTGCTGCCAAGGATATTTTCAAAACGGAACAGCCTATTGCTATTATCGACCCGTTTACTTCCGTAAATTTCAAACCGTTCGGCTGGGATAATTTTAAGCCATTCGATAAACTTGAAAAATATATCGCTGGCTATTGTCCGCTTGAGCTTTGGCTTGATACGGATTCGATAGTAAAATTTCACAAAGCAGGCAGATTTGTTTTCTGGCGACCTGATAGCAAGTGGGGGACGTTTCCCGGTGCAAAAATTTTCTATCCGCCTTATTTGATAAGGTCAGGGGGTTGGCTTTGCAAAAGATATGCGACCGACGGAATAGTTCTGGGAAAAATCAACGATTGGCCAAAGGATAAAGCAGGCATAGACACTTACAAGAGCTCAGCTAATGTGCTTGTCTATCCGTCCGATTGGTTCGATACAACGACAGTGGTTGGCTCGCTTAAACTCAAACTTTTGCACAGGTCGATTCAGGATGTGAGATATCTGCGAAAGCTCAAAGAAATTGGTGAAGGCGAATTAGCTGATTGGCTTAGCAGACATTTGATACGATACGCTTATACCGACGCATTCGACGGTTCGATTTGGAGTCTTCGCAATGACGGAATATGCAATAATCCGCGAGCTTGGCGGTTGGCGAAACTGATTGCCGGATATACAATCGAGAAACATTCTCTCGATAAGCAAAAAGTGAAGCGAAAAGTGCGAACAGAATCGGAAAATATTTCGGAGATGCTAAAGACGCTAACGACGCAATTCCGACAAGCTACCGAAGGCATAACGGTTGAACTCGAAGGGGTCAAATTGAAGAATGTATTGGATAGCTCGACTGGCAAGCAAAATACAAAGCTGACGTGTTATATGACAGCGAGGAACTTTTCCGATAAACGGATGAAAGGCAGCATCGAGTTTGGCGAAAAGCCAAAATCATATAAAGCGATACGCGATAAAGTATCGCTTGGCAATCTCAGTTGGGCTTGGCCAACCGAAGGCAGACTTGAGCTTATCACACCGGCATTTGGCTTTGGAGTATTTGGCGTAAACTATCTACCTATAATATTCAAATCCGATGGAGGAGTTAAACAATATTTGAATTGCAGATATTGTGCGTTAGCTGCCAGCAGGCTTGACTTTCCGATACGAATAGATGGTGATTTTTCCGATTGGCCTGATATGCCTTTCGCTGGCGATTTTCGGAGGATTTGCTCGGACGGACTAAATGCGAGGAAAAATCCCGACAATGCCCGAGCTGCTGTCTGGAAGACGCAGGTAAAGATCGGATACGATAAACAGAATCTTTATCTCGCATTTATCTGCGATCAGCCAGCTGACGCATTGAGGATGAAATACTCGAATACTATCTCGGTCAGCGATGGTTACCCTTGGGGAGAAGACCTCGTTGGTATTTTTATTGATCCGGATAATACCGGTGCTCTCGATCCGATGAAGGTATATCATATTATTGTCAAAGCTAACGGTACGGTAATTGCAATGCGCGGGACAGACGAAGCTTATCGACAGGGCGCATCTAAACCGTGGGCAAATCAGATATCAGCTGCTGTTAGCGTATATAAAAATGCCTGGCAGGCAGAGGTGCGAATACCGTTTGATAATCTCTCCAAGACAGACAAATCCGATAAATGGTGGGGAATGGACTTTATTCGTGTTTCCGCTGCAATCGGCGAAATAAGCAGCTGGTCAGGCACAAGCGGACAATTCGGAAAACCGATATCACTCGGAAATGTGTTTATTGACAGATAACATAGATTATAATAGATAAATGAGGGGTAGATGTCATAAAAGCAAATGGATTTGTCCCTGTCGGGGCGTTTCGATACGCCCCAATGGGACTACTCAACGCCCGAAAACGCCGGTCGCTGAGTAATTGTATCGAAGCGACATAGCAAATTCATCTGTTAAAAAATCCCAAAAAACTCAAAACGCTTGAATATTGCATTTCTCGCCCATATTGCGCAATTCTCATTCTAACATTCTTAAGAATGTTAGAATGTCAGACAAAGTCGATTCGCCCGATACTCAATTACAGACTGGTTTTTCCCGAATGCGAATACGATTGCTAAAAGCTGATACGCTAACGATAAATCCGGTTTTACGAGTATCCGAAATCGATAACCACTAAAACTCTACCTAAAAGTACGACATATACCCGTAAATTGGAAGTTACGAAAAGCATCTTTGCAGCTCGCAAGGTTAAATTGTATATTTAAGTATGAAGCATAAATTTTTCCGACATATCGTCAGATTCATATATTCTCAGCACGCTAACGCTGCTACCGAATATGCGGTTATGCTTAGTCTGATAATAATCGTTTCACTCGGAGCTATCGTTGCTCTTGGAAATAAGATTACCGCTATATTCACAGCAGTAAGCAATATAGGCTGATTGTCTATAAATAAAAGTTATCCCTGTCCAATAAAATATCACCTTCCAATGCTGATATTAATTAATGCCTACCTATTTACAAGCCGATAGTTCATTTATGAAATGAATATGCCTATTATTATCTTATAAACACATAACAATAATTTTTGGTTTATTCGATGATTACATCGATTCGTAACAAGGAGCAACGATGCAAACCGTAGTTCACGTAACGCACGAAGCTGTCGAGAAGATAGGAGGGATAGGAGCGGTTTTGGAGGGTCTGCTCACCAGCAACGCTTACAACCGTGAAATTGACAGAACGATTCTCGTATGCCCGTTATTTACCCGTGAAGGGACAGCGGAAACCAGACTCGGCAAAGACGGTGAAGTTTTGTATAGCTCTATCGACGGACTTATCAAAAGTGAATGGGCTGGGCGATTTCGAAGAGTCGAAGAAGATTTCAATGTCGGCATCATATATGGACATCGGAGGTTCGTAAATACGGAAACTGGATTAAGGGTTAATCCGGAAGTGATTCTTATTGATATTACACGAATCGACATCGCAAAAATCAATCAATTCAAAGCTCAACTTTGGGAACATTTCGGTATCGAATCTATCAAATACGAAAACAGTTGGGAATATGAGCAATATGTAAAACTTGCTCCGCCAGCGTTAGCTGCTATCGAAGCAATCGGTGCTGTTCCGAACGACGGTCAATGCATAATAGTAGCTCACGAATTTATGGGTATGCCCACCGCACTGGCATCAATATTGAGCGAGAACAAAAGCTATCGTTCCGTATTTTATGCCCACGAGGTTGCTACCATAAGAAAAATCGTCGAAGACCATCCCGGACATGATTCGATGTTTTATAACGTCTTGCGGTCTGCTCGGAGGGATAATTTATATCTCGATGATATTTTCGGACCACAAGACCACTATTTCAAACACGCGCTCATATCCGCAAGCAGATATTGCGATAACATAATGGCTGTCGGCGATTATGTCGTCAAGGAATTGCGATTTCTCTCGCCCGAATTTGAGCATGCGGATATAGATTTGTGCTATAATGGAATACCAGCGGGTAAAATTTCATTACGTGAGAAGCTCACAAGCAAATCAAAACTTCAGCGATATTGTGAGGTACTTTTGGACTATCGTCCGGATTATATTTTCACTCACGTATCGAGGCTTGCGATAAGCAAGGGGTTATGGCGCGATTTGCTTGTGTTAAATCACATAGAGCATGCGTTGCGTAAACAGGACAAGACAGCGATTATGTTTATGCTCAGCACCGAGCTTCCACGCCGACGCAGAGAAGACATCTTGCATATGGAGCGATGGTGGAAATGGCCTGTTGCGCATCGCGAGGGATTGCCGGATCTTTCCGGAGGGGAAGCTGCTCTTTACACGGGTGTCCAGGAGTTCAATGCCAAGGCAAGAAATTTGAAAGTTCTGTTTATCAATCAATTCGGGTTTGATTCTACTGCATGTGGCAGACGAATGCCTGGCGATATGGAATTTCCGGACATCCGTAAAGGCAGCGATGTGGAGTTCGGACAGTCGGTATATGAGCCTTTCGGAATAGCAATGCTCGAGCCGTTGACCTATGGCGGAGTATGCGTATTAAGTAGCGTATGTGGCTGCGTCGGTTTCGTAAGAAACGTAGGCGGCGAAAATCTGCTTCCTAATGTGATTATTGCTGACTATACCGATATTGATGAACCTGCTCTTGATGTCGATGAGTTACTTCAGTTCAATATGGAACGAAGGGAGCAGATTGAACAGCGGATAGCGAGAAAGGTTGCAGAGCAGATTCTTCGAGTACTTCCTACCGATAATAGGCAGATAGAAGAATATATTGCGCGTGGTTATGAGCTTGCTTCGCAGATGAGTTGGGAAGTAGTTGCGGAAAATTATTTCCTGCCAGCTATCCATCGAGCCTGCAAAAAACAAAGATTACTACAACTTATTTAATATTTCCGCCACAGGCGGATCTTCGTCTCCGCCGAAGGGCGGATAACTCCGACAACATTCATCATTTATCATTTGCAACGTATTTCACAGCTGATTTTATTTGGTCAGCGGTTACATCATCTATAATTTCCACCCGCCCGATTGCCCTCGGTAGGACAAATCGGATTTTTCCCGATTTGACCTTTTTGTCCCGCTTCATAAGCTCATATAAAATATCGAAATCCAAACCGCTAATATTGGTCGGCAATTGATATTCCGACATGAGTTTCTCCATTTCCGTAAACTCCGCTTCGGAAAACATCTTTCTTTGTACCGCGATAAATCCGGCAGCTACCATTCCAATTGCGACAGCTTCACCATGCCTTAACTGGTATAGACCAGCAGCTTCTATGGCGTGTCCAATGGTATGCCCAAAATTCAATATAGCTCGCAAACCTGCTTCTCTTTCGTCCGCTGATACTACCTGCGATTTTATGCTGCAATTTCTCGCAAGTAGGTCTTCTGTGATTGAACCGTCAAGCGAGAGAATTTTTTCGCGATTATCCTTGTGATACCGGAAAAAGTCAGCATCTCTTATAACAGCGTGTTTAATACTCTCAGCCAGCCCCGCTCTTATATCCCTTTCGGATAATGTCTTAAATGTATCAATGTCCATCAAAACCATCTTAGGCTGATTGAATAGTCCGATAAGATTTTTACCTTTCGGATGATTGACAGCTGTCTTTCCGCCGACGCTTGCGTCGATGTCCGCTTCGAGTGTTGTCGGGACTTGAACAAACGGTACGCCCCTAAGCCAAGTGCCTGCGATGAATCCCGTAAGGTCGCCTATGACACCACCGCCAAGGGCTATCAATATGTCGGATCGCTCGATTTTGGCATCGTAGAGAAAATCGTATATTTTCTCAGCTACTGCGAGGGATTTGCTTTTTTCGCCGGGCATTGTTTTATAGCTAACTACTTGAAAATCAGAGGCTTTGAGTGATTTCTCCGCATCTCGGCCATAAAGGTTATATACGGTTTCGTCGGAAATGATGGCAGCCTTTTTGACAGATGTAAGCTCACGCAGATAGCTTCCAAGCTGATTTATCAAACCCGAGCTGATGTATAT
>WFQY01000433.1 GCA_015486815.1 Phycisphaerae bacterium
TTTAAACTTTTTTATTCTATATCGCAGATGATCTCTCGAGACGCCAAGCTGTTTTGCCGCTCGTGTCTGATTCCAGCCAGTCTGCTCCAACGCTCGCAAAATAATCATCTTTTCTTGCTCAGGCAGCGTAAGATTTGTATCGGACGAAACAACAGCAATATTTAACTTTTGGTTTCCCGATATTTCCTTAGGCAGCTCCGCTGGCGTTATCTTTGCACCCCCAGCAAGCAATACCGCACGTTCGATAATATTCTGAAGTTCACGAATATTTCCAGGCCAATCATAATTTATCAGCATATCCAATACCTCTGGCGTAACCTCCGGTGCGGGAACTTTCAGATCCGCTGATATCCGCCCGATGTAATAATTAACCATCGCAGGAATATCCCCTCTACGTTCCCTAAGCGGAGGAAGGCATATCGGAAACACATTAAGCCGATAATATAAGTCTTCTCGAAAAGTACCATCGGTAATCGCTTGTTTCAAATCGCGATTGGTAGCAGCGATTATCCGCACATCGGTGGATATCGTTTTCGTTCCACCGACACGGACAAATTCTTTTTCCTGCAGAACCCTGAGAAGTTTTACTTGAATAGCAGGGCTAAGCTCTCCGACTTCATCTAAAAAAATCGTTCCTCCGTCCGCCAATTCGAATCGTCCGAGCTTTTGACTCACCGCACCGGTAAACGAACCTTTTTCGTGCCCGAACAACTCGCTTTCCAACAAATTTTCCG
Source organism: Phycisphaerae bacterium (assembly GCA_015486815.1). Taxonomy (GTDB): domain Bacteria; phylum Planctomycetota; class Phycisphaerae; order JAAYCJ01; family JAAYCJ01; genus S014-18. The sequence goes on from WFQY01000433.1 coordinate 735, forward strand.
GCAAAGCTGCGCAGTTAATAGCAACAAAAGGAAAATCTGCTCTCGGACTACGATTATGAATCGTCCGCGCGATAAGCTCTTTACCCGTGCCCGTCTCGCCCAAAAGTAAAACAGTAGCATTGGTATGAGCAACTTTATTCACAAGCATAAGTATGTCAGCAAGTGAAGTATCCGCACCAATAATTTCCTCTTCCGCTCTGCTGGCTAGCTTAAGCCCCTCATTTTGACGCTTCAATCCCTCGAAGCGAAGCGCGTTTACCGTCCCGATAGCTGCAAGATTAGCAAACACTTCTATCAGCTGAACATCTTCCCGATCGAATCCCTGCTCTTTTGGAGAGTTCAACACTTCGATTACGCCTATCACCTTATCCTGAAAAATCATAGGCGAGCAAATAATATTACGCGTTTTGAAATCCAATCGGTCGTCAAAATCCGCAAGAAAGTGGCTATTTTGATGAACATCATTTACTATACTCGATTTTCTCTCTTTGACCACTCTGCCCGCTATTCCGAGATTAGCATCGAAAACCTGATTGATAAGCTCATCTGCCTTTTGACCGAAAGCAGCTTTGAAGACGAGTTTATTTGTACGTTCATCCAATAACAACACACTTGAAGCCTCCGCACCCAATACACGTGCCGACTGCTCAGCTATCGACTGCAACGTTACTCGCAAATCGAGCGAACTGTTAATCACGCGAGAAGCTTCTAACAACGCCTCATTTGAACTAACCGTAGTCATTCAACTTTAACCTTATCTGGTATCTACCGCCTCCGAACGACTCTTCTTCACCTGCTTTGACAATTTTTCCGCCAACGAACGCCAACGACGAGGATTGCCCCAAGCCTCAGCACGATAACATTCGTGAGTATCGGTGTCAAAAACAACAGCGCGAAGATATAATTTACGCGTCCCCCTGACCGAATCTTCGAAAATAAAACTTCCGAACACACCTATCGGGTCATTACATCCGGCATCAAGAGATTTTAACACCGCACGTTCAGCCGTTACCGCCCACGCTGTTGGCTGATAATTTGCCAACTCAAGCAATTTAAAAACCTTCATATCGTCATGCCTACATTGAAGAGCTATCGCACCCTGACCAGCCGCTGGCAATATCATATCAAGCGGAAAAACTTCCGAAGCATCCGACATCAAACCTATCCGTATCAAACCTGCACGGGCAGCTACTATTGCATAATATTCACCACTACGAACTTTACGTATTCGAGTATCAAGATTGCCCCTAATATCAGCAAAATTCAAATCGGGACGAAATCTCAATAATTGATAACGCCTTCGTGGCGAGCTTGTTCCTACAACCGCTCCGCGAGGTAAATCCAAAAGCCTCTCCCCGTTATGCGATATTAACGTTTCCCGCGGATCAATTCGCGGCATATAGGCAGCTATCGCCAACTCCGCTGGCATATCAATTGGCAAATCCTTTGCGGAATGAACCGCTATATCGATCCAGCCGTCTATCAACGCCTGTTCAATATCGGATGTAAAGATCCCCCTTTCATTTATTTCAGACAGCGGACGCTCATCACGCTCACCTACCGTTGTGATAATTTCGATTTGAAATTCCGACTCCGGCGCAAACGAACGTAACAAATCGATTACTTGCTGGGTCTGAGCTAATGCAAGTTTCGAGCCTCTCGTTCCTATACGATACCTCGCTCTCGACATCGATTTAATGCCCGCCTGAAACCGAGCTGATTAATTTGACCAATGGTAGGAACAATGCAACAACTATCGAACCGACTACAAGACCAAGCACGATAACCATAACCGGCTCAAGCAGACTTACCAGCGAACTTACTAGCGTTTCTACCTCTTCGTCATAATTATCCGCCACTTTCAAAAGCATCTTGTCAAGCTCACCGGTTTCCTCTCCGACATCGACCATATTTACAACAAGTGCATCGACAACTTTGGACGACCGCAAAGGTTCCGCAAAACTCTCTCCCTCCCGAATCGAGTCGTGAACGTTATTCAATGCCTTCGCTATTACCTCATTACCTGTTGTATCCTTGGTAATATTAATCGCTTCCAAAATCGGAACACCAGCGGTAATAAGAGTACCAAGCGTTCGGGTAAATCTTGCAACCGCTGTCTTCTGCACAATCTTACCCATAACAGGAATTTTCATCTTTATCAAATCCAAAACATATCGACCTGCATCAGATTGACGTACCAACTTCAACGTTAAAATAACAGCGGGCGGTGTAAACAACACGATAACCCATCCGGGAACAGTTCCTCCACTCTCACCGGTACCTCCCGTGGCAAACCAGTTACTCACAGCAATAAGTATCTGGGTAGGCTTCGGTAAAGTAGTACCAAAATCCGCAAATATCTGTTTGAATTTCGGAACGACCACCGTCATAATGAAAATCACGATACCACCTGCAAAGGTTATAACCGCAACAGGATAAATCATCGCACCGACAACTTTTCGTTTGAGACGTTGAGCCTTTTCCATAAATTCCGCCAACCGCTCTAAGATGGTTTCCAAAACACCACCCGCCTCACCAGCTGCCACCATCTTCACATACAAGTTATCAAA
>WFQY01000434.1 GCA_015486815.1 Phycisphaerae bacterium
ATCCCACGCATAGGAGCTATGTCCGCCTACGATATAGCAGCTTCCTCCGTTGTCCATTGTTGCAATATTGACATCCGTCGCATAAGTCAATCCGCAGCACAATCCCAAAACAATACCAATACTAATTTTTCCAATCATCTTTTTCATCGCGTTTCTCCTTCTTAAAAAAAGAACCAATAAAATTTACAATTTTCCGATAAGCTACGCACTCGCGTCAGCTTCTTACAATCATCAATTCTTTTTTCTCTCCTCTCTTTTCTCTCTTCTTTGTTCTACCCTTCTCGTCGATTCCCTTATTATTAATTCTCCCTTTAATATTGACATCTGTTCAACAGGAGAATCAGCATTTTCTATTATGTCTATAACTCTTTTCGCAAGAAGCCTTCCCATCTGAAAATGAGGCTCCTTAACACCGGTTACTCTCGGGGTCAATTGTGAAAGCAATCTTCCCGCTTTACTCGAAACAATAGATACATCTTCGGGAATTCTGATATTAAACTTACGAGCTGACCCTATCAGACCCGCAGCTAATGCATCACCTTCGACAACAATGCCAGTCGGCCTGGGATTAAGCGAAAACAAATATTCTCCCGCTTTCAGTCCGTTCTCGTAAATAATAAGCCTATTTTCACCTGGCAGTACGTTTGGGGAAGGTTTAACGTAATATATATATTTTTCGTCGATACTGAGACCCGCCTGTTCCATTGAGTCGAAATAACCCCTTATCGATCTTGACTGATCGGTAAAGCAAATGCTATCGGTATCGACAAAGGCGATTAATTTGTGTCCGAGAGAAATAAGATGTTCGGTAGCTATCCTGTTTGCATATTCTCTATCGTAAGTAATCGCAGGCGCAAAAGGAATATCTACGAACGGAGTAACGAACACGATTGGCAAGCCACTTTCCACGAGCTCCTTATAGGTTGACCAACGGGGATTGGCGGAAGCTATGATAAGCCCATCTACGGAATGATCTATCATCTGCATAACCTTTTGATGCTCGCTTTGCTCATCGAAATCGGTGATACTCAAAAGTACATTATATCCTCTATGATTTGCCTCCTGCTCGATAGCTGCGAATACTTCCATATGATTGATTGCATATTTTCCCAGAATTGTTCCTATCATATTGGTTTTTCTTCGAGCGAAGGCATTTGCAATAAAATTCGGTTTATAGCCGTATTTTTCTGCGAGATGAAAGACTTTTCGTTTGGTCTTTTGGCTTATTCGCGGAGAATTTGCAAGTGCCCGCTGGACAGTTGAGACAGCTACCCCCAGTTCATTCGCTATATCTACCTGTGTAACCCTCCGGAGAGGCGTCTTTTGCAAATATGGTCTTTGAGCTGTTTTCATCTGCTTTCTACCTCTTATGCTATACGATAGCACAAAGAAAAATAAATGTCAAACCATTTTTTGGCATAAGTTCAAAAATATTTATGCTATCGATTGCACAATACGACAATTCCTTAAGCTGCAATATGTTACATCTAAAATTTATTCCGGTTAGTTTTTCGAAAAATCATTTAATAGCAAAAGCAATTTTGCCTTCGCTCTGCGAATTCTATCCGCTGATGATTTCAAATAGGGGATTTTTGTTCTTCCACGGTCATAATATGCAGGTGGGTTATATTTTATATGCAAAATAGAGTCCGACCTATCGCTGATAATTTCCTTAATACGTCTTTCAAATACTTTTGCCTTTGAGTTTTTATTCGTAGATTTGAGTTTTTGCAAAATTTTATACGCGAGATGCAGATACGCAAAATCCTCATACCCATCGACCAGTCCGAAATAGCAAGGCGAAGGAATCGGATGTTTGAGTTTTGCATCACGAAAAACAGGACTATATTTATCGTTCGGATAAAACGTATGATAGCCATAAATCTGATAACCCGTACATCCTACCGTACGAATCATCCAGCAGAATCGTCTCTTCGCTTCATATTTGTCTTTATGATCCGCTGATATCTGCGTTGCCATTATCGTATCAGGCAGCAATTTCATCTGTCCCGTCTTCATCCAAACGAAATTACTATGCACCGACCAATACGGAGCAATCCACGTCAGATAATTCGCCATATTCTGCATACCCTTCCACTTTCCACCGTGCGATTCATACAACGGAATATGCGCAAACCCGCTGCCTGAAAATTCAAGCGATGGAAATCTCTTTCGATATTTCGCCATCGTTTTACATACCGGCACGACATCTTTCGCATAAGGCTGAATTTCATCAATCAGATACCAGAAGATACGTTTAAAGCCCTTCGATTTGTAATATTTCATCAGCTGATCGAGAACAAAGAATTGCACCTCATCTTTTTTGGACTGAGAAAATTTCTCATATCCTTTGGGCAGCCAATCCTTACACATAAAACCATATCTGAAGATAATATGCTTCGCTCCGTGCTTAATTGCAGGATCAACGATAAGGTCATATTTCGTCAAATCGAGTATAGGCAGATAGCCATTCTTGAATTGCTTTACCTTAATAAAAGGCCTGATGACTTTAGGCGTGATGAAACGCACCTCGAGAAAATTCACTCCCCATTTTTGCAAATCGTCGAGACATTCATTCCACAGTTCCAGCATCTTCTTTTCATTATGGACGTTGGAATATAATTTCCCCTCGCCGAAAATACAGCAAAACGAGCTCCAAAACGAATTCACATAAACATCATCAAGTTCAGGCAATTTCATAGGCCAAACTTTGACATTTAACGTAACCGAATAAGCTCCTGCTGTTTTAGACCTTGCATTGAGAACAAACTTATACTCGCCCGGTTTTACGTTATGGAAATCAAATTTTACCCATACCGGATTGGATTGTTTCGCCCTTACGATGATAGGCTTATCTATCGGATAGATATGATAATTTCGCTCGAACAGTAATTTCGCATCACCGGAAAATTCTTTCGGCACATCAAGCGAATAATTTACTACTTGATATCCCTTTTCTTGATTCAATTTACAGCTTAGCTGAACATATTCGAATTCATTTTGTCCTACATCGATATTAACCGTTCGCACGGGTTTGGCTTGACTGATAGCAGAAGGCAGATAGAGAAAAAATTTCTCAGCCCTGACATCAGAAACAGCCATCAATACACATACATACGAAATCCATAGAATTTTCTTCATATCACATTTCCCTGCGGAATTAACAGATTACTCTTTCGAGAGCCAAGGCGGAATAAGCGTCGGACGCATCAATACCTTAAATGCATACGTTGACCATTCCGAGCTTTCAGGCTCGCAATGTCCATCGACAAACACCCAATTATGAATCGCTCCTCCGCTATGAGCACCGGAATCATAACATCTCAAAATAGCTTGTCGATTATCTTCGCTAATCCTATGCCAGCGATTTTGACCGTTGGAAAAAGTATGATGATAGTTATTGAAATAACAATACCCGATATATGGCCACGTAGGATAACTCGCGGGACGTGTGCTGTTCCATTGATAAGATGAGCGATTAGTCGTACTTGCAGGTTCATAAAAGAGTTTATAAGTTTCCTTTCCCAGTATATACGTTTTAAGGCAAACCAAAATCGGCGGAATCAATTTGGGATTAGAACCGTAATCCCAATACATTCCGTAGTCATAATAATAGACAGCTGGCAGATAACCGTTAAAATCGGAGCTATACTGTATAACGATATTCGCAATCTGCCTTTGATTAGAGGCACAGACAATTCGCTTAGCTGTATCTCTTGCAGATGCTAACGCAGGAAGCAGAATCGCAACAAGAACAGCAATAATAGCAACTACTACCAAAAGCTCGATAAGTGTAAACGATTTTGATTGCGAGTTGCGAATTGCGAATTGCGGATTTGAACTGAACATTACCATATCTCCAAGA
>WFQY01000435.1 GCA_015486815.1 Phycisphaerae bacterium
GCTGTAATTGCGAAGACGGAAAAGGGTTGGGGCGTTAGCGACCTGAAGGATAAGAGTAATCACGGTAAGCCCCTGCCTAAAGAGAAATTCGATAAGGCGATGGCGGATTTGGACGCTATGCGTAAAAAGCTTAATGTGCCTGATGATATCGATGTTTCGGGATTTAAGCCACAAAAGCCCGATACTCTGCCAACGCCGTTGCCCGAGCCAAAGGGTAAGCTGGGCGTGCCCGATTTTGATAAATTGCTCGAAGGTGATGGGTTTCAGGCTAAATGGGAAGCGAATAGGAAATTGGCGAGTAGGCGAGCTTACGGATTGGCACTTCGAGAGCTTGCAAGGCTTGACGATCGAGTTGTTGCCCTCGATGGCGATGTAAGCAATTCTACGTTTGCGATTTATCTGCACAAAGATCAGCCTGAAAAGTTTTTCGAGTGCAAAATTGCGGAGCAGAATATGATATCGACAGCAGTGGGATTGGCGGCAGCTGGCTATATTCCGTTCGTTTCGAGTTTCGGGAAATTTCTCGTTCGCGGTTATGACCAGATAGAGATGGCGGTTATCTCTCGTGCGAATATAAAATTTGTCGGCTCGCATATCGGAGTAACGTTGGCAGCTGACGGACCGAGTCAGATGGGTTTGGTAGATGCAGCTTTCTTCCGTACGTTTACCAATGCATACGAAAATGGTAAGCCGATGATGGTTATTTTTAATCCCGCTGAAGCTGTCTGTGCGTATAAATGTGTTCAGTTGGCTGCTGACCGCGATGGTATGTGCTATATCCGAACGATGAGACCCGATACGCCAGTGCTTTATAAGGCGAATGAGGAATTTTCCGTCGGTGGTTCGAAGCAGTTGGCGGAAGGCAAGGATTTGCTGATTGTAGCGACGGGGTATATGGTTCACGAGTCGCTTAAAGCAATCGACAAGCTCAAAGCTGACGGTATTGAGGCGGGACTCATCGATGCCTATTCGCTACCCGTTGACGGTGAGCCGATTGTCAAGGCGGCTAAAAAAGCTGGCAATAAAATTCTGACGGTTGAAGATAATTATATCGGTGGCTTGGCGTCTAATATTGCGGAAATAGCAGCTGAGCAGGGCGATATCAAAGTGAAATCGATGATAGTCAGAAGAATACCGAAATCGGGCAAAACGCCTGACGATTTGCTTAAATATTGCGGCTTGAGTGCTGACGATATTGTGCAAAATGCAAAGGGTTTGGTTTAAGGTTTGATGTAAATTAGGCAATTTATTTTTAGGAGCTTGCAATGGTGCTGCAGACGAAACAGACGCCTGGCGATACGAGCTGGTTTGTCAAAGATAGGTTCGGGTTGTTTATTCATTGGGGATTATATGCGTTGCCTGCGAGGCACGAATGGGTGAAACATCGCGAAGAGATTCCCGATGAAATATATGATAAGTATTTCAAACATTTTGATCCCGATTTGTATGATCCGGAAATGTGGGCGGAGCTGGCGTCTAATGCGGGGATGAAATATTTCGTAGTAACGACCAAACATCACGAGGGATTTTGTCTGTGGGATAGTAAGCTCACGGATTATAAAGCACCGAATACGCCAGTGGGTAGAGATCTGCTTCGTCCGATGGTGGATGCGTTCAGAAAACGGAATATGAAAGTGGGGTTTTACCATTCGCTTATCGATTGGCATCATCCGGACTTTACTATAGATGATATTCATTCGATGAGAAATCATCCCAATAGAGAAAAGCTAAACAAGACGCGTGATCAGCAAAAGTATATCGAATATTTGCATGGGCAGGTGCGGGAATTGCTAACGGGGTTTGGCAAGATTGATATACTATGGTTTGATTTTAGCTATCCTGCCACTCAGCATCGTCCAAAGGGTTGGGTTGGTAAAGGCAGAAAAGAATGGGATAGCGAGAGGCTTTATAAGATGGTGCGTGAGCTTCAGCCACATATTATTTTGGACGATCGGCTCGATCTCGATGACGGCTGGGATATTAAGACGCCCGAGCAATTTCAACCACAAGATTGGGTGAAGATTAACGGTCAGCCTGTTGTTTGGGAAGCGTGTCAGACATTTTCGGGTTCGTGGGGATATCATCGCGATGAGGAATCGTGGAAGAGTGTCGATCAGCTTGTGCAGATGCTTATCGATACGGTGAGTAAAGGTGGGAATCTTTTGCTTAATGTCGGGCCGACGGGTAGAGGTGAATTCGACGAGCGTGCGATAAGCAGGCTTAACGGTATTGGCGAATGGATGAAGAGGCACAGCAGGTCGATATATAATTGCACACAGGCACCGGAAGAATTCAAAGCTCCTAAAGATTGTCGGCTGACCTATAATCCCGATACGAATCGTTTGTATGTTCACGTTTTCGCTTGGCCGTTCAAGCATTTGTTCTTGAGAGGTATTCCGAAAGAGCGAATCGAATATGCTCAGCTATTGAATGATGCATCCGAGGTGCAGATTAGTTCGCCCGAGGTACATCGGCTTGAATATGGCGATGTAAAGCCTGATGATACGATAATCGAACTGCCGGTCAAAAAGCCTAATACTGTTGTGCCGGTGATAGAATTGTTCCTGAAATAAAACAAACGGAGCGGAACTCGATGTTTTTAAGTTCCGTTCCGTATTTCATCAAATTTGCGATTTGAAATTTTCTTTCAGAACCACCATGCTTGGCCGGTTTTTTCCTTTATCATTACGCGTTTGAGATAGGCAACAGCTTTTTCGAATCCTTCTTGAACGCTCATTAAGCTGTCTTCGTGCTCGATACTCAAAACACCATCGTAGCTCTTCGTTCTCAGCATTGAGATAAATGGTTTCCAGAATTCATCGCTGTGGCCATAGCCTACCGTTCTGAATACCCAACTACGTTTGCCAACGAGCCCGTAACTTTTCGTATCGAGGTTGCCGTTGATTTTTGAATTGTGCGGGTCGATCGCAGTGTCTTTTGCGTGGACGTGGAAGATACATTTCGCATCGCCGAGCACGCGTGCGGATTCTATCGGGTCGATTCCTTGCCAGAAGAAATGTGATGGGTCGAGGTTAGCGCCAAGCTGCTTGCCACACTCTTTTCGCAATTTGAGAATCGTTTCGGTATTGTATAAGCAGAACCCCGGATGTGCTTCGAATGCGACCTTTACGCCATTGTCAGCTGCGAATTTATTTTGTTTTTTCCAATAGGGAATGAGGACATCGTTCCATTGATATTCGAGAATTTTTTCATAATCGGGTGGCCAGGCACACGTTACCCAGTTTGGCATCTTATCCGCCTTCGAGCCGCCGGGGCAACCGCTGAAGGTTATAACGATATTCGTACCTAATTTTCGTGCGAGTTTTACCGCTACTTCGAAATCTTTGTGATGTTCGTTGGCGATTGATTTATCCGGATGAACCGGATTGCCGTGAACCGCGAGGGCTGAGACGATAAGTTTGCGTTTTTTGATTTCGTCTTTGATTTTTGTTTGCAGCGATTTGCTTTTCAGCACTTCAGCGGGGTCGAAAAACGGCTTGCCCGGATATGCACCTACGGGCAGCTCGATAGCGTCAAGCCCAAGCTGATGACAATAATCGAGTGCCTTTTCAAAACCCATCGAACCGAGACCTGCTCCCATTACTCCGAGTTTCATAATCTATCCTCCAAAATCAGATATGTGATATAACGATATTTTTGACTTTTGTTACGATTTCAAAATATTGTTCGATATTTTGTCCTTTTTTCTCGTTAGCAGAAAACATAATTGGATACCTAAAATCTACTGCATATGATGTCAAATTACCAAAGTCAATATTATTGAATTCTTGCTCTATGTCAGTACATAAATCTTGTAAATACTCAAGATTATGAGTTTTTGGGAAACGTATCTGTTTGCTTATAAGAAAGGCTTTTAGATATTTTTCAGCAGCTTGTTGAAGAAGAAATCCGATTTGGGACCATAATTCTTTCTTTTGCTCAGCTATCACACAAGCTGCCCGAAAATCCTCATCCGCCCTCTCTATCCATATTTTGGGGTCAGTAGTATCTGCCGTCATAATTCTATTCCGTGTTCAAAGGCTTCTGCGACTATCGTCCAATAATGTTTAGAAGATTCTTTAGCCATCTCCGATGTACGAACTATTGCATCAACCGGAATGTGATGTGTCGCTAATAACTTTCTTATCTGCCTGCTTATACTTAATAATTCGTGGTGAGGTGTTTCATTATTAACTATGACTAAAAGATCGTAATCGCTATCGTTTTTGGCTGTGTGCTTTGCTCTCGAGCCAAAGAGGATTACCTTCGCGTTCGGTACAACTTCTCGAACGCATTGTTTTATTATTTTGATATTCGGATCGTCCAATAGCGTACTCATTTTACACTCTTGACTTTAACCCATTTTTTTGTTTTTGCAGAGATAAGGGCTGCTTCGAGTATTCGCTGAGTTTTTAGCGCATCTTCGAAATCGGGAATAGGCAGTTCGGGCTTTCTTCCGCCAAGCACTCTGCAAATATCCGCTACCATATTGATAAA
>WFQY01000436.1 GCA_015486815.1 Phycisphaerae bacterium
AAATTTCGCACTTGCAGACTCAAAGATATCTCTGCAACTCAGATAGAACCACATTTGTTTGAATATAAAAACGGTAGAGGAACAGTATATTTCTTTAATTTCTACGATTATCCGTCTGATGTCAGACTAATTAATCGGATAAAGGACATTCTGAAAAAAATCGGGAACAAAGTTAGTGATGAAAGTGCCTTCAGAATCGAAGGTAAAAACAGCACATACATAAATTATACCCTATGGGAAAATAGCAAATCACATAAGGTATATTTGACAAATATCGATTGGGAAAGCAAAGCAAGCAAGCGAATTACGGTTAGATACAATAACAAAAGATATTTCTTGCGTATTAAAGACGGCGAGACGTTGGCTATAGATATGAATATGTTATCATAGGAGGAATATATAAATGTCCGCTATACACACCACAATCGAAATTCTAACTCCTACTGAACGCTCAGCGATTCATTCTTCAGTAATGGCTTTATTAAAAAATACCGGTATGAGAATAGAATCTTCATTTATGCTTAAAGTACTTGAAAACGCAGGATGTAAAGTCGATTACGAAGCTAAAATTGTACGTTATCCGGAATCTTTGCTTGAAAGTACTATTGAGCTTATTGCAAAAGAACATTTGTCTCAAAAAATGTCCGTGGAACAGCGTAATAAAACACGCTGTAGTTTCGCATTGGCTGGTGGTGGTCTTGGTTTTCTTGATTGGCCATCCGGACAAATTAAAAAGCCCTGTGCCAAGGATGCTAAGTTTTTATTACAGTTATGTGAAGCATTTAAAGATGAATTCAGTTTTACCTGTATGCCGTTGATATATTTGATAGACATTGATGGCAAAGAATTTGATCCGAGATTATGGGCTATTCGTTCTGCTGGTCTGCTGGTCAAGAATTCAAGTAAAGCAAAATATCACGATGTTAACAGCATACTGGAATTGAACTATCTTATAGAACTTGGCATTGTGGTAAAGGGTAGTAGAGAAGAATATATGAAAGCCCCAATATTAATTAATTGCCAATGCTGTAGAGAACCTCTGTGCTTTGATAATCCATGGGCGTATATATTAGCAGAGATGGCTAAGCGTGGTTTGAAATGCGATATAGGGGTAATGCCGATAAGTGGCGCAAGTAGTCCGGTAACTCCCGGAGCTGCTGTAGTTATTGCAATTGCGGAGATACTTGCCGTCCTAACAGCGGTCAAAGCTATCAATCCGCAAACTCCCACAGGATATGTCTGTTTGAGTGGTCAGATCAATATGTCAACCACCAACTCAATGATGTTTTCTCCGCTGTCATCCCTGCAGGATTCCGCTGTTGTTGAAGTATGTACCAAACTATATAATTGGGCACCCAATTGCCATTCTCTCTATGTTGACGGCACAATCCCTACGGGTCAGTGTTCTATTGAGCGTGCGCTTGGATATTTCAGGAACGCTGCTATTGGTTCGAAGGATATTCGTTTTCCGGGTTTTATCGGGCAGAGTAAGCTTGTATCGCCTGAACAGATGATAATAGATATGGATATTGGTAGGTGGGTTGACCGATTTTTCCGGGGACTGGAGATAAATGAAAATACGTTAGCTCTTGAAGAAATTTGCAGAGTCGGACCGGGCGGTAATTTCTTATCCACAGACCATACCTTCGAGCATTACAAAAATTATCTCTGGGAACCTTCGGTATTTAGCAATGTAGGCAATATACCTTCAAATATCAATGAGTTGCATGAACAGGACCTAATGTATAAAGCAAACGAACGGATAAAACAAATTATGAAAAATCATACGTCCTATGCTCTGGATAAAGATAAACAACGAGAGATAGATAGAATTGTCAGAACTTGTGAAAATGAAATAATCAATGCATTGAAATGCGGAAAACTCAAATAGGAGAATAATTATGTCCAAATTAGCAGTCAATGGAGGTAAAAAAGTTATAGAAAACCATTCTGTAAGCTGGCCTATAGTTGACAGTAGAGAATGTGAGGCAGTAACCAACATTGTACAAACTGGCAAGTGGGGACATCAATTGGACGATGAATGGGATAGCTGTACCATAAAAAAATTTCGTGAAGCATTTTCTGAATTTGTCGGTGTACAATATGCTATCCCTTGCTGCAATGGGTCAGTTGCCCTTGAAGTGCCACTGAGAGTTTGCGATATTGGTTATGGCGATGAAGTTATAACAACACCTATTTCGTGGGTAGCTTCATCTTTATGTGCCACGCAGGTTGGTGCTAAACCCGTTTTTGGTGATGTAGATCCGGATACGTTTTGTCTTGCCCCTGAAACAATAGAACCCCTTATAACTCCGAAAACCAGAGCTATAATACCCGTCCATCTTGGCGGGCATTTAGCAGATATGGATAAAATAATGGCGATAGCACGCAAACATAATTTGATAGTTATCGAAGACTGTGCTCAAGCTCACGGAGCAATGTGTAATGGTAAGCAAGTAGGTTCGATGGGAGATTTCGGATCATTTAGCTTTGAGATTAGTAAGTTGATAACAGCAGGAGAGGGAGGAATAATAGTTACCAATGATGAATCTTTAGCAGAAAAGACGCACGCTTTTGTTAATGCAGGGATAGATTATTCTGGCCATAACACATCGAAATCAGGTATGCCTGGCTGGAATGCACGTATCACGGATATACAGGCTGCGATCCTACTTGTTCAGCTGTCGCGATTCGGGGAGCTTGCACAAAAACGTTTTATCAATTACAAACATTTATTAGCTGGCTTAAGACAAATTGACGGAATTACTGTACTGCCCGAACAACTTGGTCGCGAATATTATTTCTTCTTTTTCAGATATAAGCGTTCCGATTTCAATAATTGTTCACCCGACCGGTTTCAGCAGGCTATTTTAGCTGAGGGGGTAACCGCCTGGCGATTGTTCCCGCCAACCCATTGTCATCCTAAATTTGCTTCGCCTTATAATTACAATAATGTAAAATGTCCTGTTGCAGAGGAACTCGCAGCGGATAGCTTTATGATTCCCCATCAAATGTTGATTGGCAGCAAAGAACACACGGAACTTATTGTAGAGGCATTTGCAAAACTTAAAAAATATGCAGGTGAATTATAGTGGAATACTACCTTGATAATTAATAGGTGCAAATGAGAAAAATTTACACCAACAATATGTATGACAATAAATCCGAAAAACGATTTAAAGCCAAGCTACAAATTTATAAGGGAATGCCTACGATCCTTGTAAACGACAAACCTGTACCCGGCTTGGCAGTACTGTTTCGTAACGACCCGACGGGTACAAAACGCTTTCGATACGAATTGCCCTCCCTCAGAAAAATCAACCCTGATATTGTTATGTTGTATGCCAATGTGGAATTATCATATAAGAAATATTCCCAAGCCATCGAAAGTTGGGTAGCTCAAACATTCTCTCTATATCCAAAATCCCTTGGTGCATTACATATAGGCATTTATCCCGATAGAGAATGGACAGAGCAATATCCACAGGAAATGACTGTCTATGATGCTCCGATCGATAGGACAAAATCTAAATGGTATGATGTTTCGTGGGCGTCGGAGCAATGGCGAAAAGATTCGTCCGTTTTCATAGAAAAACTCATAACACATCTGCATAAAAAATTTTACGGCAGGCTAATCATCTATCAGACAGGCTCGGGGATGTGTGCCGAAAATTTTCCAATAATTAATCCTTATACAGCATATCAGACAGGAAGTTGGTTCTGTGGTGATTTCAGCGAGCCCATGCTGAAATATTTCCGCAATAAACTGAAGATATATTATAATGGTGATGTGAAAAAACTTCGAAAAGCATGGTCAAATTCGAAAGTAACATTTGAATCTGCACTACCTCCCACTCGAATAGAAAGAACAACAACAGAATGGTTTTCATTTCGTTCACCTAAGCGTAATCAAACAGCTGATTTTTACGGAGCGTGGTCTGAAGCGGTAGAAGATTGTGTTCTTATATGGGCACAAGCAGTAAAGAAAGCGACAAAAAACGAGTCATTAACAGCATCACCATTAGGATCAATTTTAGACTGTGGTCTTAATACTTCTATGTTACATCACCAGATGAAAGGAATGTTCTCACGGGCATTGACCAGCCCATATCTGGATATGCTGCAATCGCCTGCATCCTACGTATTACGCGATTTGGGCGATGGGAATTGTTCTGCGATGATTCCATTGGGAACTTTGAAATTAGCAGGTAAAATCTGGTTGAGAGATTTCGACACACGTACCAGTTTAACTGCGAGAAAGGAATCCCCCGTTGCAAAACTCTGGCGCAGTCCCAAAACCACTTGGGAAGATTCGCAAATACTCAAGCGGGATATTGCATATTCTCTATTAAACGGCGGTGCGATATGGTTTCACGAAATAGAAGCTAATATGTATAGCCTGCCCACACACATAAAAACAGTTAAAAGACTCAATACTGTTGGAAAAACATTGGTTTACACCAATCGTATGAGCCAGCCAGGGCTTGCTGTTTTTGTGGATATAGAGTCGAACTTTCATTTGTCTAATTCAAATCGTCTGATATACGCAATGAATTATTATGCACGTCAATTACATTGGTCTCATTGCGGAATGGCAAGTGAGGTATATCTTATAGATGATGCCTTAAATCCTGATATTCCCGATCATAAAGTAATAATGGTTACTAATGCGTTTTGTCTTACCGAAAAGCAGCACATCGGACTAATCCGATTAGCCCGGAAAAATCGAGCAACTATTATCTGGCTTATGGCTCCCGGTATCTATACACCTAAAAACTTTGACATTAAACGTGTATCGGAAATTACAGGGTTTACTATAAGGAGCGTTGACATTGAAGGGCATCCTTCTATTTCACTGGTACAAAGTGAGCATCCATTGTCGAGACCATTCCTT
The DNA here is from genome assembly GCA_015486815.1 of Phycisphaerae bacterium. GTDB lineage: Bacteria > Planctomycetota > Phycisphaerae > JAAYCJ01 > JAAYCJ01 > S014-18. The sequence continues at coordinate 4,895 of WFQY01000436.1, forward strand.
ACCGACGGAAGCATACTTACGAATTTCGGAGCGGGACAATTAGAAGCAGATGACGCGGGAGCTTGTAATATAGGCCCGATGTTTTATGTAGATGTATCAAAAGATAGTTCAGCGGTTGTTTTAGGCAATTTGGATATCCTGTTTAAACCAGGCCTTGTAGTAAAGCAAATGAAAGGATATACAAGTGTCTATTGTTCCGTACCATATATTCATAATGCTTTGCTTCGTGCGATAGGTAAATATTCCCATGCCCATATTTATCTCGATACGGACGATATGATATATGCCTCAAAAAATCTGATTTTGATTAATGCAAAGACGGCAGGGGAAAAAACCATATACTTACCTCGCCGAGTTAAAGTTGCGCTCGATATTTATACAGGCAACAAAATTGCTCATAATTGCCATCGGTTTGTGATGCGGATGAAAAAATATGAGACCCGTTTCATATTTGTAGGATCCTACACTATAGCAGATAAGATTAAAAATTCGAAAAGGTAATCCAGGATGCGAGATTCAGATTCTATTTCATTTAACGGCAGCACTATTGATGTTGATATGGACGCATATCTTTCTCAACACGATATTATATAT
>WFQY01000437.1 GCA_015486815.1 Phycisphaerae bacterium
ATATCAGCAAAGGAATCCAAGATATGTGTAAAATTCATATAAAAGCAGTTTTGTTCATTGTGTTTTGGGGAATTTTATCGCCGATTTCAATAGCTATCGCTAATGCCAATGTCGAACCGCCTATTATAGTTAACGGAGAACACAATTTAATAATAAAAGAAATGACGAAAGCGGAGAATAAAGGTAAAAAGTCAGCTGGCTGGACTTTTACGCCAAGTTCAGCGTGGAAGCTGAAATACAGTAACATCGGTAACAGTAACCGAAATTCGAATAATATTATAGAGATTTCCGTAGATACCGCTTCAAAAAGTTTTCGGGAAAGGTATTCGTCGAGCTCGCTTGATATTTCGGATGTAATAAAAAAAGCTAAAACGCGGACGTTTCGGTTTGGTTGTTGGGTCAAAGTTGATACTAACGAATATAGGCGCAATGAAATATTTACGGTTGGGTTATATGGCGATTACGGATTTTGCAAAAAACTCCGTGAGTTCTGCCAGCATAATTTATGGACGTATCTCGAAGGCAGAGTGGCGATACCGGATTATGTGAAAAATGTAAAGTTAGAATTGTTTTTGTGGGTACGAAAAGGGAAAGCATCGGTAAATGGGTTATATCTAATTCCCGAAAACTCGCCTAAGCCGATATGGAAATGCAATTTTCGAATAGCTAATTCGCCTTCAAAATGGCTGTTGACGGATAGGAAATATCGAATTGGCGGGTCGGTTACGGGTAAAGTCGATAATCAACCTTTATGGGTGGATTTTGATTTTGCAAGACTGATGTTGTTAGCTGGCGTACGTAATCCTATTGATCCGTCCAGTGTAAAGGTATTAGCGATTGGTAAAGATCGTATCGTTGATGTGCCTGTTGTGTTTGATAATCCGTTATCAAATCTCAACGACCATTATAAGAGAAACGGGACGCTAAAATGGCGGACAATTGCGGGGCTGCGAAAATACGAGATATATTTTAATGCTGCTGATAGAAGGGGGGCAAGGCCAATCGTATTGAAGCATCTTTTGGGTATCGGTGAGTTGATAAATTATCCACAAGGCACTAAGAGTATTCTTTGGGCTGGTTGGCCAGGCTTCGGTGTTGAAGTTAAGGATGTAGATGCTGATGGCGATAATGATATTTATGTAAAAAGCAATGATGCGGATATTTGGCTAGCAAGAAATATCGGCACGAATTCCGCACCTGTATTTGTGCCTCGTATGAAGCCGACCGAAAATGATGTACTTCCTATGATACAGTCGCAGGCTTTAAGTGTCGATTGGGATAACGATGGCGATAATGACCTTATCAGTTATACGGTACATAGGCGTGGCGGGTACACTCAGGGGGTATGGGCTTCGCTACAAATTCGATTTAACGAAAACGGACGATTAGGCACACCTGTGGATATGATTGATATGCACGGCAGGAAGATAATTTTCGATAATGCTTGCTGGTTTGCCTTTACGAGTGGCGATTTTGACGGCGACGGTTTGCAAGATTTAGCTATCGGAAGCACAGATAGCAGCTTAGCTATACTATTAAACAGATATACGAAAACGTCCGCAGCGAGAGTTAAAAAACAGTTTATCAAATGGAATATTTATCGCGATAATATTTATGATTCGGGTGATATGTCGCTTAAGCCATTTGCTGTCGATTGGAATAAGGACGGCAGAGATGACTTGGTGCTGACAGGCTGGAGCGGATATGTCAGATTGCTAATTAATCGGAATGTTCCGAACAAAGCTGAATGGAATCGGCAGATATTTCTTAATGAAATTAACGGGTTATTGTCGGTGGCGGACTCTCCGACGCCAACAGCTGTCGATTGGAATGGCGACGGACTTATTGATTTGATATGCGGTGATGTGTGTGGACACCTGACATATTTCAAAAACATAGGGACTAAAAAAGCTGCCAAATTCGCCGCCGGCGTCAGACTGCGTAACGAGCTTGGCGAGCCGATACGAGTTACTGCAGCTAAAGCCGGCGCCACAATTCAAGGTCCTTCCGAGCGATGGTGGGGCTATTTGTCTTGCCAAGCTGAAGATGTCGATCGTGACGGTGATTTGGATCTTATTATTAACGATTCACTCGGTCGGCTAAGGTGGATAGAGAATATAGGTTTGAGAAAACACCCCGTTTTAAGCCATATAATCCATACGTTCATAGATTCTGCTACCGGTTTACCTGTAATCACACCTTGGCGGAATCGCCCTGGCGTAGCGGATATCAATAACGATGGCATTACGGAGATAATCGTGCTTAACAAACAAGGTGCTTTGGTGAGTTATTCGATATCGCCTGAGCATCCTGATTTTCTTCTCAGAGGGCCGAAAATTACGAATCGTTATGGCAAACCGGTTGCGGTTAATGCTTCTGCTTTTACCAACCCCGGAAGCGGACGTTCGCAAATAGAAGCTGCCGATTGGGATGGCGATGGCGATATAGATATTCTCGTCGGTCGTCCGAGAGACAGAACAGGTGGCGGGAATATTCTGCTGTTTACCAATATAGGTTCGCGCAAGAAAATGATATTAAAATCGGGATTTCTTCTTGCACGCGGTATTCGTTTTGTCGAATGGACAGGAAACGACGGACACGACCAATGGCATTCGGGTTGTCCGTGCGTAGCTGATTTGGATAATGACGGCAAGTCCGATTTGATTCACGGGGTTGAATCAGGTAGATTTGCATTTTACAGCCACGATTTCTTTATTGGCGATTCGTTTCCTGTATTTAAGCCTAATGTATTTGAAATGAAAAGAGATGAAGAACGTGTATATGAAGTTTTCAGCTTTACCCGCGGCAAAAAGGCTGAATGGTATAGCTCGTTAGTGCCACTCGATCATCCGTTGCAATGGCTTGAGAAAGATATAATCTGCCCAAAAACCGCTCGCAGTGTAAAGATTATCGCGCCTGTGAATAATGCGACCGTCTCCGGCAAAATCGTTTTCGAAGCTGATGCAACCGGCAATAATCTGATGCGAGTTGAATTTTACGTTGACGGAAAATTGTTAGCGATTGAAAGACTCGCGCCTTACATAGCGCTAGGCGATAATAGCAAATGGGATACGCACAATGTCAGAAACGGAATGCATCGACTATCGGTAAAGGCAATCTATTTGGACGGGACAGTTCTGAAGGCGAAAAGTGTTATTTTCGTTCGGAATTGAGTTTGAATGTGCTTTCAACTTCCTGCCTCGTCGGCATTGATTGCTGAGCTCCCTGCCGCGTTACCGAAAGAGCAGCTGCTGCTTGTGCCCATTCGATAGCCTGCCGAATAGACGCACCTTCATTCAGCATGGCGGCAAGGCATCCATTGAATGCATCTCCCGCTGCTACTGTATCAATTGCTTTGACCTTAAATGCGGGCAGATATAGCTTTTCTTTGCCGTCTGTTCGGAAAACTCCCTCGCTACCCATTTTGATTATTACTTCACTCACGCCACGCTTGATAAGCTCTTCAGCGGACTCAGACGCTTGTTGTTCGTTAGTTACAGCTATTCCTGTCAAGAGCTCCGCTTCGGTTTGGTTTGGCGTGATAATATCGATAAGCGGATAAAACCGCTCTGGCAGAGCTTGTGCCGGTGCAGGATCGAAGATAACTTTAACGTTCTTGCGTTTTGCAATCTCAGCAGCTTCGATAACCGCCTCTATCGGGAGTTCAAGCTGAAGCAATAATATGCTCGCCGACTTGAGAGCCGATTCCAATCTATCTATATCGGATTCGTCTATTCGCCCGTTAGCTGCTGGTATTACAACAATGCGATTCTGTCCGCTTGCATCGACGATTATTATCGCTGTCCCCGAAGATGTATTTTTATCGATGAAAATATTATCGATACCTACACTGTTTGTTTTGAGGTTTTCCAATAGCTCATCAGCGAATATATCATTGCCGACCCTGCCGACCATTTCCGTCGGTGCACCCATTCTTGCGGACGCTACCGCTTGATTTGCGCCTTTACCACCGGGATTTGTAAAGAACTCATCACCTATAACGGTTTGGCCGTCTTTGGGCATAACGGAAGTCTTTGCGACCAGATCGATATTTATACTACCAAACACAACAACAGACATAAGACTCATCCTATATTATTATTTTGCCTTCGGCATATCGTTCGAGTTTGTCAAATAAATCGCCAAACACTTCATTACGCCTGATGTCTCGAATTTCGCGAATGAAATGTCTGCTTGGGTCAAAGCTCCACGTCATATTGTCGGTGAGTATCGGGCTATGCACGATAGCTGACGCTGCCCAATCGGAATTCACAAGCCAAGCAATATTAGCGATATCCCATATCTCTTTAGCCCAACCGCGAGTCGGTTTCTTTTTGTAAGATAAGAAAATGTCATACAAGTACGCGCCAAGCTCTCCGCTGTCAGCGATATTTTCTTTAAGCTCGTAAATCGTAGTTGTAAGATGTTCAGCTACATTTTTGCAAGGCACGTGTACCAAAGGCACGCCACTGTCGAAGAGAATCTGCGCCGCTTTGACGTCTTGCTTGAGATTAAATTCCTCAGCTGAATGCCAGCTATGAGGATGCCCGCCCAGCCAAACAACTACGATGTGTTCTTTTATTTTGGGCTCTTTGATAATAGCGGATGCGATATTGGTAGCAGCTGCTATTCCGACAACATACAACGATTCATCACTGTGGGACAATGCACGTTCTATCAAATCATTGACAGCATCGCTTTCGATTGGCACAGACGAATCCGATAAGTAATTGCGGGAACCATGGAAAACAGATATTTTATCGATTTGCTTTGTCAATTTAAGGATATTTATTATTTCGTCGTAGCTTTTTTCCATCCCGTCTGCGGGACTATTTGACCTTTCGTTATAAAACGGGGCAGCATAGCACGCTTCGAGTTTTATCTTTTCGGGCGAGAGCAATGCGTATGACAACGCAAATTGGTCATCGATTTCATTATAGGTATCGGTATCGAGTACGATATTAACCCGTTCAGCTGGCAGCTCCGGTATCTTCATTTTTGCTGTGCTATCAATCATCTCTATATATAATTCCTACGTGGACAACATACTATCTATGAAAATAGGCAAATGTCAATGTCATTTTGCAGGAGTCTAAAAAATTTACTTTTCATCGGGAGAGTAACATTGGATTTGGCAGATTCTTGCCTGAGCAATACCGTTTGTTGCGGAAACTTCTATGCGGATTTTTGAAGTTTTTATCGTTGAGAAACGATGAATTCTCAGCCGTTGATAGTTGCCTGTTTCACTAACAATTTCCTGCCAGCTATTATTCGCCCAATACATTATTTTATAATCTTTTACTGTTTCAGGCTGAGCTGACCAGACCATTTGCTCATTATAAACTTTCGATGTCCTGTCGTGCAAAAGGGTTAATACGCGATGCAAACCGGTGTCGAAAACAAGCCTGATTTCATTCAGCTCAATTTCGTCAGGCCATTCAAGCTCTATCCACGCAGGCAGGGCTTTTGAAATCCATCTATTCGTTGATTTTTTGGTGTTATATCGCGGATGGATTCCGCCTTCGCCAAATACGCTTCTGGTGAGGGTTGATGCAACATTTTCGGGCGGGCTGCCTTCGGTAGATGATGAAGCTCGTATTTTCGCTTCGATTGCAATGTCGTTTTTTCTGCAATCTATGCCTGGTAGGAAACAATCGTCTGCGAGTAGCATGCTTTGGATGGTTTCCATCGATGTTTTGTTGTCCGCTAATCGCGATGGTATGATATTTTCTCTGATAGCAATAGCAGCTGATGTGCCGACGCCTTGGCCTATGACGCCACAAGTAGCCATTACTCTCGTCGATGCAAAAGCACAATGAGTTGCGCTTATATTTCGTCCTGTGAGCATAAGATTATCAATATCAGCACTGACACAGGCGCGTAGAGGAATAGGGTATAAATATGGTGGAGGCGGTTGATGGCAGGGGTTTTCATCTATAGCGTCGATACCTTCGGGCGGATGCGTATCCATAGACCAGCCGCCATAGGCGATGGTATCATCGAAATGAGTAGCTTGCATAATGTCGTTGCCTGTTAAAATATATTGTCCTACAAATCGTCTCGATTCGCGTTTAGCTGGTAGAAAACCAAACCACGTTAAAGCGTAATTTTCCGCTCCGTGATTACCGCTGTTTTTGATATGATCCCACACGCCAAGCAATATTCTCAACAGTTCGTGTCGGATTTTCGGTGTGTCTTTTATCTGATCGAGGCAACCACCCCATTCTATCCACCAAAAGCCGTAATTGAATGTTTGATGATGGCGGAATTTCAATTCGTCTTCGGTAAATTTTCGTATCCACGGTGGGGGGATAAAAGGAACGGGTCTGCCCATATCCTCAGCTTCGAACAGCAGCGACATTCCGAGTGATTTGTTATCGGCTTGTTCTTGTGCGAAGGGTTCATTAAATTCCGATTTCGACTCGCGACCGATGCGATATCTCGCGCCTGTCTCAGCAGCTAATCTGCCATCGCCGGTGCAATCGATATATACTTTTGCTTTGATAATAAATTCGTCTTCGGTTGATTCGCGGATAGCTTGTGCTGATTGGATTTTGCGATTGATTACGCTGGCTGATATTACAGCGGTATCAAGCAAAAGTGTGAGGTTTTCTTCCGCAATACATTTTTCGTATAAGATAAGATCCATCATAGACCAGCTTTTCTGCGGATTGCGAACCGCATTTTCGAGCCTGATTTCTTCGACAATTCCACCTTCACGAGCTTCGACTTCAAGCTGTTTTCCTCGCTGACCTGACATATCAGCACCGCAGATGTGCATTCTGATTTCCGAAGAGGCATTGCCACCCAAAACGGGTCTATCCTGTGCGAGTATTACTTTTGCACCATTGCGAGCAGCGGATATTGCGGCGCATACTCCTGCGATGCCTCCACCTGCTACGAGTACGTCGCATTCGAGCGTATTTATTGTACGTAATTTAGATGACATTGTTAAGTTCCTACCAACTATCTGCCAAAAGTAAATCCGATATTTTTGAGATCATTTTTGAAATTTGCAAATCCTTTTCTGAGAATACCGCTGTCTGATGTGCCGGTAAAGAATTTCACGCCGATATCCATCAATTTTTTGCAATGCTCGGGATCGATGTAAGGCGTACCGCATACGGCAGATGTTCCTTCGCAGGCTTTTACCACTCTTTCGATAATTTCCAATATTTTCGGATGTTTGACCTGATCGGGAATTCCCAAACTCAAAGACAGATCCGCAGGGCCTACGAATAATACGTCTATGCCTTCGACCTTAGCTATCGATTCGATATTTTCAAGCGTATGTTTGTTTTCTATTTGAACGACAATAAATGTTTGGTCATTTGCCTGTTTGATGTATTCTTCGGTCGGTAATAATCCGAAATCCGCATCAGCGGATATGCCATCTATTCCTCTCTCGCCGATAGGGGGGAACTTTGCCCTGCGCACAATCTCCTTAGCGTGTTCAGCGTCGCATAGATGGGGGATCATCAAACCGTTTGCGCCCATCTCGAAAAAGCGTATAAAATCGTCGTAGCTATCTTGACCTGTCCTCATAAGACAGTCCATTCCGGTTGCTCGTCCTGCACGTATCATATCTTTTAGCAGCGAAGCGTCTATTGAAGTGTGTTCGGTGCATATCCACAGGCAATCGAAGCCCATCAGGCCGATAAGCTCGGCAAGGTCAGCATTAGAGAAGCAGATTTTATTTACAAGTGCCGGCTGGTTGGATTTTAGTTTTTGTTTGACAATACTTTTTTTCATAAATCGGGTACCTTCCAAATGCTATATAGTAAGGAGCATTTTTCTCCGGGGTTAACCTGCTGATAATATACGGTAAGTATTCTGCCGTCCGCAAGTTCTACCGAAGAAGGATAGCCTAAATCTATGCTTACTCCGTCATCGCGTATGATATAATCGCTGCTCCACGTTTGGCCTCCGTCGTAGCTGATAATGCAGCGAATGCCGTAGGGTTTCTCGCGATAGCTAAAACAGCATATAACCGCACCGGACGAATGCTCGAGCAGATGGCCTGGCACGCCGGTAGCGTTTGGCAGTGGCTTAGCCATCGTCCATGTTTTGCCATTATCGTTCGATTCCGTTATAAATAAGCCCGGGTCGTGATATTTTTCGTTACGGAATAATTCTTTTTGCTGTTCGGTAAATTCGGGTAGCTTGATATTCGTCTGTGATTTGGTGGCTCCGAGTCCGAAATATTGATAGCGTATAACGCCAAGTAGTTTGCCCGATTTCAATTTGACAACATACGGTTCGTAAAAATTGTAATTCAACGTATCCTCCGGTAGGGGGATATCGCCGAGATATTCCCATTGGATAATATTGTTATTACTTTTGTAAACCTGAATACCACCGGAGCGTTGATCGTTGGGGTCAACGTCCCATTGTTTGCCCATATAGATAATTTCATTTTCGTTTAATATATTCGGGCCGTGCGGACTGTTGACGGGAGTGCGGATAAAATCGCCCCAGTTACTTCCGCCGTCTCTACTCATACGGCACCAGCTCGCCCGCCATCTTTTGACGGCAGCTTCATATACATCTATCGGTTGACAGATACGGTCGGCATCTTCTAATGCTTGTTCGCCGTGCAGGCTTGCCCAATATTGACGTGCCTTTTGGATGTTGTCGGTTATATCTGCGAATCGGTTTGGCAGCATACAGCAATCGCGTGAAAACCACGTTATCAAAATCTTATTGTCATCGATGCTCAATATTCCGCAATCACGGTCATCGAGTGGTGTATCGTTAATCACGCGGGGTGGCGACCAGCTTTGTGCTTCGTCATCGCTTGAAAAGATAACTGTTTTGCCCCATGGGCATACGTGGCCTAACCTTAATCCGGAAGCACCTACGAATAATTTTCCGCTTGGAGTTTTCGTAACCGTAGGCCAGCCGAAATAACCGAAGCGCTCTTTGGGCATAGAGCAGATAGTACCGTGTTTTGTTTTCATTTTTTTACCTGTTTTCATATTTTCATAATGGCATAAATAACATAATGAATTGATATTCACGGTCTTGAATTAGTGTGTTAAGAATAATTTCACGTACTCAATTTTTTTACTATCTGTTCAAGCGAGCCGTCAAGAATATATCTGTCGGATATATTGAGTCGCTCGTAAACTCTGCTTGAAAATGGCGAGCGTGGTAGCGGACAATCAATCAAGCCGACCGGCTGAGGTGCAAGCAATCCTATTGCATGCTCGATATCCGTTATTCTGAGAATTCCGGTAATATATCCGCCTGTTTTATGCGAGATAGGCAGCTCACTGAGAATCGTGCCACTTATATTATCGTCAAAAATCGAGTGATATAGAGCTGCGACAGCTGAATCACGCCAGCCACAAAGATAAAATCTTTTGTCTTTCAACATATCAAGCTCATACAGAAATTTCGTTATCAGCTTAAGGTCTTCCATCATCAGCATTACGGGAGTTTTTCCCGTCATTGCACCCGCTCGAAGGATAGCTGTCTGTTCGATATCTCTGACAGATGTAAATGCAGAACCTCTCGGCTCGATATAAACAAAGGTAACCTTCAGATCGCCTAATTTTCCATAAGTTTTCCCCCGTAGCAGTTCCGCATCAAGGTCTTTGTCCGCTAACGCGATTATCACAATATCACTTACATCAGCGGGCTGCCAAATGTCGATCCAAATATAGACATCATCGACAGAGCCTTGATATTTCAGATATCGTGTGCCGTTTTTGTCAGCAAGCCAATTGCCACGCTGAGAAATTTCGAATTTAGGCGATGAATGTTCTATGTTGTAAAATACTTCGTCTTTAAGCTTGCTAATTACCTCTTGCTTAATGGTTTGCCATTCTTGTTCATCTTCGGGCAGCTTGATATTAGATTGTGGGGTTATAAGCTCCGGTAGAATATCAAGCCTATCAGGTGTGGGCAGTTTACCGTTAAAAACGGAAACAGCAGCAGGGCGATGTTCATAGTCCGTCCGCTGAATTAGCGGGTGTTCCTGACCTGAGACATATTTATCGAACCACTTATTTATGGTTTCTACTGTTTCTTCTCTATATGCGTGTGGGCCTGGATATTCAAAAAGCTGACACTTTGTTTCGCAATCGTATAGCTTGTAAATCTTTTTTAGGCGATTTACGAGCGATTTATACTCGTCGTTTGAGAATAGGCTATCTTCGCTGGCATAACAGAACAAAACTGGTCGAGGTGCGATAAGGGCAGCGAATTCAGCGGTATCGTAGCCAAAAGGATTATGAAAATACATACAGTCGCAATGATGGGGGAGATGTCTGCTGGCGAGGGTATATTCGGGGGTAGCGACGCCTGCGACACTTGCCAATGCTTTAATTCTTTCGTCTGCGATAGTTGCGTAAAAGCTATTTGCGCCGCCACCTGAAATTCCCGTTGCACCGATACGTTCGGTATCGACGTTAGGCAGCGAGCAGAGCAAATCGAGGGCACGGATAGCATTAAGGACTTCACCGCCGACCGCTGAATATCCCATCGAAAGCCAACGGTTACGAAATCCACCTATCAGCCCTTGGTGGGTGCCATTGTTGTCTGTTTGTTCGAGTGTATCGAAAATCAAACAAGCATAGCCCCTTCTCGCCCATAAGGCAGCGTGATCTTGATAGCCCCATATTCCCGAGGGATGATGGCCACAGACAAATAGGACAGCGGGAAGTTTTTTTGCATCTTTCGGTAGCGGGTCGGGAAGGTAGAAATTGGCAGAAGACCAGCAGTCGGGAAAAATCTGATAGGCGAGCTTTTTCGCACGATATCCCTTGCCCGAAAATTCACCTGTTTCGGTGATTTTCAGGTCGCATTTTTCGGGTATCGGATATAAGCCTACGGATCTGAAAAAGTCTTCTTTTACCTGCTGTTTTGTTTTTTCCCAATCATCGAGTGTATTTATCCCGCTGAATGCATTTCGAGCTAAGTCGGCGGCTGTGTTGAGATAATACTGCCAAAGCGTAATACCCATTTTTTGCTCCTTTAATAAAATTTAAACTTCTGCAAAATGCAAATTCGCAGGGGCGGACCTGCGTGTTCGCCCTAATTTTTGGGCAGACACATAGGTCTGCCCCTACATGTCAATCGGGATTTTTGCATTTTGCCAATTTCTAACAAAATTAACTGAGGAGCAATTTTACTCCTGCGTATAACATCAGGCAACAGAAAACTATACGAACAATGTTTCGTGGTAAGAAATAAGTGAGACGAGCACCGAGATATCCTCCTATTATGCTTGTCGGGATAACAATAGCAGCTAATCGCAAAGCAGCGGTGGGGCCGCCTATTGAAGCGGGGATTGTTAGGTTTTTATATATTGCTCCGAAAATCGATATGGACATTATCGTGGTGGCGGAATTTGCAATCGCACGTGGCAGGGGCATTTTCAAAAAGACTTGCTGGAGTGGGACGCATAAAGCACCGCCTCCGATGCCGAGCAGTCCGGCTAAAAATCCCATCGGAAAACCTACAATCAGTATCGGTTTTGCGACGCCTATCTCTTTTGCATCTTCGCAGGTTATATCGTTTAGTCTGTTTCTCTTTATCAGCCGATAAAGATTGTATCCGAGGACATATAACAAAAACAACCCTAATAGGTGCTTGAGGTGTACGGAGCCTGCGCCCATAAATATCGATAGGTTAGAACAGAATACTCCTATAAGAATGCCTATGAGGGCGGCTGGTATAATCCATTTGACGATTGGCCAAAGAATCATCTGCCTTTTATAGTGAGAAAGCGTAGCGGGGAATGCTACGAAAAAATTCATTATCATAGCAGCTGATTGGTATATGTGTTGATATTCAGGCGGATAGCGATGCGCAAAGGCAATGGCTAACGCTGGCAGAAGTATCACGCTGCCGCCTATGCCGAGTAAGCCACCCATCAATCCGGAGACAAATCCAACGATCGCAAGAAAAATAACATCGGTCATTATATAGCAAGTCCTTGTGATTGTTTTGAAATCTGTGCTTGTAATTTTTTTCTGTCAACTCTACCATCATACCGTCTCGGCAGTTTGTTTTCATCTATCATAATAAGATATTTCGGAAAAAGGTCTTCATTTATGCCGACAACTCCGCCAGCGTCTATTCTCGCCTGCATAAGTGCAAGAAGCTCCGAGCGTCGGTTATCAGGCATATCCGGTGAAATGACAACCACAACGGACAATGTATTTTTTCCGTCGCCATCGGTTACAGTGGTAGCTATGCAGTCGGAAAGGAATGGAAATGTGGTAAGCAGAGATTGCTCTATGCCCATAGGCCAAATTATTTTATCATCCAAAATCAAGGCATCTTCAACTCTGCCTTTAATCTGAAAATATTGTTTTTCCGAAATATCTACTTTACACCCCAAATCGGAAGTTTCAAGCCAAGGTTTATTCCAATATTTGATTTCACCGTTAGCCCAATAGCCGACGGAAACAGTATGCCCGCGAATGTGTATTATCCCGCCCTGATGATTATCGGAGAAAGCTGATTCGACTGTTTCGTTTCGAACCAATTTGACGTTGCAGAAACTGAATTCCTGCCCTACAATATTATCTCTGAGTGAGATTTCATACAGACGATTGCATAACCCCGGCTCCATTCCGAGAACATATCCGCCAGTCTCAGCTGTGCCGTAACATTGGATTATAGGGATGTCGAACATTTCATAAAATCGCATGCTAATTTGTCGTGGTAGGTAATCGCCACTTGCGATGACATATTTGAGATGGCCGTGGCCAGGCCACTGAGAGCTTGAAGGTGAACGCACCAAAGCTTCTATTAGGGCAGGTGCGAGCCTTGCGAGGCTTGCGTTACTTTCTCTGACGATATTCCAGAAATTATTCGAAGTGATATTGTCCGAAAGAATCACAGTACCGCCTGCGAGTAACGTTGCAAGAGTTGGTATTAGTCCGCAACAGGTATCGATTTCGCCGGCAAGCAAAAATCGCGTTTGCGGGGTAAATTTGAAACGTTCAGCTACTGCGAGCATATTTGCGTAAATCGCTGACGTTTTGTAGAAAAAACCCGTCGGTTGGTGGTAATGGCCAGGAGAATATATCAGGCAGGAAGGTTTGCTCCACATATTAGCGTGATAGTCGAGGCAAGTAATGCGCTTGCTCTTTGTATTATTGATAAGATTTGCGTCTGCAAGTTTATTTGTGCCTGTAGAAAAGATTTGTATATTGCTGAACTTATTCCGCAGATTTATTATTTTGTCGATGAGTAGGTCGGGTGTATCTTCGAGGGCGGGTATAATCAGCGCAGAAGATGAACTGTTTTCGAGTTTGAACGATTGCAATTCGTCCGGAGTGTTGAGCAAATCTACAATGGTAAACTCTCTGCCTGCGAGTAAAATAGCAAGCACCGATTGTATCGTTGTGATGTGCGAGCCTGAAATAATTGCGAATCGTTCGACGGATGAATTTTTTATTGCTTGTGCTATTGTCAGACAATCGCGCAACAGCTTTGCCCAACTGATGGTGATACGCTGTTTATTGTGATTTAGATAGGATATTATCGCTTGATGAGATGGTTTTATCCTTGCCCAGTGTTCTATAAAATTTAACGGGTCAGACCAAGGTAAAGAGCATGTGATATATCGCCCGTCTTTTATACACCGAAATAGCTGCCTATCTTCAGACATAGAATCGTATCCTTGATTATAGGCAGGCAAAGCTGATGCTTGCCTCCGAAAAACCAGTTTACCTGTTTTAAGCAAAAATATCAATGGGAGAAAAAAAGAAG
>WFQY01000438.1 GCA_015486815.1 Phycisphaerae bacterium
ATACACTTGAGCTTTTGAGTCATCTTCTTACGATATCGGCTGCTTTAGCGATAACAACGTTTCTGCTTTATACGATGGATCCGCAGACGTCAGCGAGGTTTGGTACGAACTATATGATTTACACAGCTCCGCTTGTGATTTACGGGGTATTTAGGTTCGCTGTTCTTATCCAATCGGGACGATTCGAAGGACCAATCGAATTGCTCTCTTCGGATAAGCCTTTTTTAGCTACCATTGCATTATGGGTGATAATGGTAATTGTGATTGTTCATTTCGGCAGCTATATTCAGCAGCTTATCTACAAACTTACGCAACTTTGACGTTCGGGGTTATTTCAATCGTGTAGCAATCAGTTCAGCTACTCGCTTGCCCGAAAGAAGCATACCGCCGAAAATCGGTCCCATACGTGGGCCTGCGAAAGTAGCGCAAACGCTCATTCCGGAAACCCATAAGCCCGGATAGACTTCTTGGACATTTTCGATGACGAATTTTTCGCCTGCTAATGCGTTCATCGGGCCTTCGACAGCGGGTTTTCCGTCAGGCGTTGTCAAGGTAAGCAAATTGCGTTTGCGAAGTGATTCGATAGCAACAGCTTCGTGGCCTGTAGCGTCTATTACAGCGTCAGCTGCGAAAGTAATCGGATCGACGGGTAAATTATCGTGAATCATTGTTCGATTAACTACGATACCTGTTACCCTTTCGTTGTGGATACATAAGTCTTCGAATGTGATAAGGTTTAAGACGGATACTCCTGCTTGAAGGGCTTTCAATGTAAGAGCGGACGCTAATTCTATGGCATCGACGATATATAAACCTTGTCGGTCATATTGTATGTGCCTGATGGTGAATTCGTCCAAAATTATAAGGGCATCATCTTGTACGATTACCTGATTCATTCCGATACCACCGCCCCAAATGCCGCCGCCTGTCGATAGGCGTTTTTCGATAATCGTAACTTTCAGGCCTTTTTTAGCTAAATAATATCCAGCCACCAGTCCGGAAGGACCAGCTCCGACAATCAAAACATCATTCGATAGGCTTTGCGATAGTTTTTTGTAGTACGATTCGATAATCGCTTGCGATATTTGTACTTCGTTAAAATCAGCCATTATTGATTCTCCTGTCGATTTGTCTAATCATTTGATAATCGAAGTATCTTATCCTATGGGAACGGTGGTTTGCAAGGTTTTTCGGTATGAGTTTTGTTATTCTATTGTCAAAGAGTGAACAGAATAAAATCTGTTCACCCTTAAAGATGGCACATAAAATTGCGGATGCCAAATTTTTTATGCAAAGAATTTCGGTGATTTTTTTGTAAGTTGTTGAATGGCTTGTGGTTGGCAAAATTATGGGAAATTCGGAAAATTTTTGAAAGACAGGCTGGCTGGAATTGGCTGGGAATTTTATAGGAATCGGTTAGGATTGCAGCTGGAATAAAGCTGAAATTTCCATTTCAAATCTTGAATTTCATATTTTCAGATTTGGGATTTCCCGGATTTTGCCATCGCTATTCTGTCTCTGATAGGGGGGTGGTCGTAGTACATCCAGACAACGAGGGTTGACGGGTCGGGGTCGGCGAGGTTCTGGTCGGCGAGTTTCTCAAAAGCAGTAATGAAGGCATCGCTATTGTTGGTAAGTTCGAGGGCAAAGCGGTCGCTTTGATTTTCAAAATATCGGGAAATTGCATTGATAGCTGGGCGGGAAAGGAAAGAAAAAATCGACATTACAAGGGCAATTAGTGGCAGCTGTTGGATTGAGATTTTCATAGTTTGCGGGTCGGAGCCTGCATATTGGCTGAGAATCAGATAAAACAGAGAAAACAAAATTATGCTGATGACAGCATTGAGAGTAAGGAGTTTGAAAGAGTGTCGGTGTGCGTGGTGGCCAAGCTCGTGTGCGAAGACAACTTCTATTTCTTTTTGCGATAGATTGTCGAGTAATGTATCGCCAAGCAGGACTCTTCGAGTCGAGCCGAGCCCTGTTAGCATTGCGTTGGCTTTCTTAGTTGATTTGCTGAGCTCGAGCGAATATATTCCCTCGATATTCATTCCGATAGTTTTAGCTAATTCGCGGAAGCGGTTTAATAGCGTTTCATTTTCGAGGGGGGTGGATTTGTAGAATATCGGAAGAATGATAACGGGGAAAATCTGTGCGATAAGGACGGTGAAAATCATCCAGCCGGCCCAGCACCAGAGATACCAATATTTCAGGTGCCAAAGTGCGGTGTATAGGAGAATGACGAGAATGCCTAAAAATACGCCTGAGAGAATTATCATTTTTGTATGTCGCCAGAGCCAAGCGGAAAAGGTTTCATTGCTTAGCTGATATTTGTGTTCGAGCTGATAGCCTGCGAGATAATCGAAGATAAAAAGGGCAAGCTGATATGAAATATATAATGCGCCGGCGAGGGCAATCAAAAGCCAATAGCCTTGTAGCGGAATTTTATCGACGAAATAGGGGGAAATTTTTACCCATATTATTAGGAATAATAGTGTGCATATTTCTTCGAGCAGATTGAGTTTTAGTTGTTGCTTTTGATAATCTTTGGCTCGCTGAGTGTTATTGTCGTTTTGTTGCATCTGTTGCATCGGTGAACCTCTGGTATAAATTTTCAATCTCGTTCGCTAATCTGTCCGCACTAAATCTCTCGACAGTTTGCTGTCTAATTTGTTCGGGAATGTTTTTATATTTGTTCCAATTGTTAATGACTTCCGTCAAAATTTTTGCGTATTGCGAAGCCTGATTCGGTCTGATAACAGTGCCTGCGTTCGGATGAACGATATCGCTAATACCTCCGACGTCGGGTGCGATAATGTATTTTCCTGCAGCTTGTGCTTCTATCAGCATTACAGGCGTGCCTTCATTATCGCTTGTCAGGATCGCAATATCTATATCGGAATAGAATTGCGGGAGATTATCAATAAGTCCAGAAAAAAATACTTTTTCTGTTAATTTCAGTTTTTGTACTTTGTGTTTGAGTTGTGGCATCAATGGGCCTGTGCCTGCGATTATTAGGCGTATGTCTTTTGCATTGCTTGCATTGCTGAGCTGACGGACTAAAAGGGCGAAGGCATCGAGCAATCGGGAATGATTTTTTATCGGGACGAGTCGGCCAAGTGTTCCGATGAGTATTGCGTCGTAGGGGATGTTGAATTTCGCTCGTAGCTCGCCACGCGGCGGTAGAT
>WFQY01000439.1 GCA_015486815.1 Phycisphaerae bacterium
CCACTTGACAATATTGCTTTTTGGCCTGATTGGTATCCACCGCAGATAGTTTACCTTTAAGTTATCGAAATCACCTTTGAGCAAAATCGGGGAATTATTGACATAGATGCTAAACAGATTTTTGTTCCAATTTATTCTCACAGGCTTGCCGTGCCCTACCTTTTGATATAGCACAGGCTGATGTTTGTTTCCGTCTTTGCTCTCGAATATTATCCGCAACAACCCGTTTTCCTTCGTCGTCCATATTGCAATTAGCTGTTTATTGGCGAGCTCAAATCGCATCGCAAAAATTGACGAATCACCTATATTCATTCTTCCTATAAATCTGCCACGTTTGACCAACCCACTCAAATCCCTTACCGACCAATAAGCTGATTTTGGCGTATAATCCTGACGTATAATCCCGAAATTTCGCTGAGCCGCTTTAGGCGTCCACCAATGCCCCTCATAGCCAACACAATCGGTAAGATTATATATCCATACTCCTTTGATACATTTTCTCATCTTAGCCAACAATAAAAATCTCGCAAGATATGCTGCTTGTTTGTCCGTATCATTTCCTATGCTACTTGTCGTCCAACCCATCTCGGTTATATAGATTGGCTTATCTTTTCCCTTGTTATACTTCCTCAGGATTTTTTCCAGCTTATCTACACTTTGTGGAAATGAATTAAAATATGTCTCGCACGCACTGCTATATGTATAAGGATGAATCGAAAATCCGTCCATATAATCAAGAGCACCTGCTTGTAAAATCCTCTTTACCCAGCCTTCGGTCTTATCGCCGATACCAGCTCCCGAAACCGCTCCACCGAGAACAATACATTCGGGATTGATAGATTTAAGCTGTTTATAGATTTTTTTCAATAATTTCGCATAAACTTCCGGACTGCCACCGCTCCGCCCCTGCATACCGCAGCCGTTGTCCCATTCATTCCACACTTCGAAAATAGTTGCCTTACCTTTATACTTGCGAGCGATGAACTCAGCATATCTGCAAAACGCCTGCTGAGCCGATTCCGAGGTCGGATAACCTCCGCTATCATAAAACTTATTTGCGTAATCGAGTACAATCAGCGGCTCGATTCCCATATCGATAGCTGACCGCATATATTCATCGTAATATTTCGGAAGTGCCAACTGTCCCTTAATATTTTCCGCATTACACCACGGCAGCTCGTCGCGAATACTTTCTATCCCCGCTTGTTTTACCATCGGCAGCGACAAATTATATCTCTCCCATTCCTGGGCATAATGCGTACAAACCCCCAAAATAAAATTATCATCGGTTTCCTTTACTTGCCCCTTACAGATACCTACCATCAATGAATATAGGCATATTATCACTATAAACAAATTATCGAACATATTTTATCCTCGAATATTAATTGCCATTAATCCAATATGGAAGGGTCATAGAATCGATATTCCGGATCATACCAAAGATATTTTCTTGTAGCTTCACTCCGTCCGACGGAAAGCTCCGTCGCATCAAACCACTCTACGTGTCCGTCCTGAAACAGAGAGTTGCTTCCCCCGCGACGCCCGACGCCGTGAGGCATCATAAGCGACGTATCACTTCGAAACATATCTGCCATTATAGGCCATCTGCTACAATCGAGGTCAGCGATTTCGTTTTGTCTGCGTGCAATGCTATGATGACACGTATTACCCTCAAGCCAAGAGACATTTTGAGGTGTTCTGCCACCAGCTATAAAAAAGTATCCGACCCACATATGAGTCGTCGGTGGATCGGTAGGAGTATAATATCCATTTAAATCCAGACCGGGAGCATTACCCTCTATGTATTTCCTATCAGTATCAGGACAGAAAAACATCTTTCTTGCCATCTCGTACTGTTGAGATATATGAGCAATCATTACACGTTCCATTATCTGCGGGAAATATTGGCCTCCTGAATCCCCATATTGTGCAAATATACCCTCGCTACAATCTGGATACCAATCGCTATTGTCATCGCAATACATACTAAACACATTTCCCCACTGTTTAAGCATAGATGCGCAGGTAATGCGTTTTGCCTTTTCTCTGGCAGAGTTTAACGCCGGTAGAAGTATCGCAACCAAAACTGCAATAATAGCAACCACCACCAAAAGCTCGATCAAAGTAAATCCGCTTTTTTGGTTTTTCATCACAAAACCCCAAAATAAATGTTAAACGACAAATGCAAAATGATAAATGCGGGCTGTGGGGCAGACACACAGGTCTGCCCCTACAGCCAACTGCCTACTCTCTACGGTTTACCGCCTACTGTCAACGGCCTACACTCTACGTTTTCATCTTCTGCGGAGCAATCCAAACGCACCCATCGTAAGCAACCCTATCGTAGCAGGCTCAGGTACACCCTTGATTTCAACTTCATCAAGGTCTCCTTTCAATCCGCGTACTTTGCTGGCAAATGCATTTTGTGATGCAAACCAGAGCTTATCATTACCCGTACCTGACGGCGGATTGACATTAAAAGTCGCACTGCCAAAATTATCCGAACCTTCCTTATTGTCGTCAATATACATCGAAATATCTTTGGTAACACCATCATATCTGACTACAACGTGATGCCAATTGCCGTCATTATATCCGGCAGAAGAGTTCAAAGCAGGCGGGCCTCCGGGACCTATGGGCAGAAATTGAACAAAACTTGGGTCGTTTATAATACTTAATACGAATTTTCCCGGAAGCTCTAATATTCTCGGATACGGATTTGTCTGATCTGCTTTTAACGCTTTAAACCACAACGAAATTTCCAATCCCTGATTCAGATCATAATTCCAGTCAGCATATAGCGATTCGCAATCGCTATTATCGCTCAGAGGAACAAACTCAAATGCGTTTCCACTCACGCCGGCAACCGTATCGGGCGTATTATACTTCGTTGCATTATGATGTGCAGGACCGGAATCTACCAATTGCTGAGAACCCGTTCCATCAAAATGATACATCGACAGCGTCGTAAACGCTGCCTGCCCGACAGTTGCAAATCCCAACATTACCACAAAACCAACCATCAACATTACACTCATCTTTTTCATCGCATTTCTCCTTTCATAAAAAAAGCGACCAAAAGTTTCCGACACATTCGACACAGGTTTTTTACATTCACCTTCCATTTTTTGTCTCCTTCTAAAAAGACGATCAATAAAACTATAACTTCCGGCA
>WFQY01000440.1 GCA_015486815.1 Phycisphaerae bacterium
GCTGTAGGGGCGAACCTACGTGTTCGCCCTGACCTTTGGGCAGACACATAGGTCTGCCCCTACCGCCAACTGCCTACCGTCCACTGCCCACCGCCTACGTTCCGCGTCAGCCTCTTCCAATCATCAATTCCGCCAAAGGACGGATCTTCGTCTTCGCCAGTTGGCGGATCTTCGATCCTTCGGGACTCCGACATCAATCTTCGATCTCTCTTCTCTCCTCGCTCCTCTCTCCTCTTTTCCCCTTTCTCAGTACCACTTAAATCCCTCAGCTGCTGAATATACAATCGCATTTTTCGTCTGCGTATAAGCGAGCAATCCCTCAACCCCGCATTCCCGTCCTGTTCCGCTATGCTTGTATCCGCCATACGGAGCTGAATTGAAAACAAAGTTATGCACATTCACCCATACCGTGCCCGCTTCGATCTCCCTTATCGCACGTTCCGCTTCAGTCATATTTTCCGTGAATATACTCGCTGCCAATCCGTAATCCGAATCGTTCGCTGCTTTTATCAATTCGTCCATCCCGTCAAAAACCGTTACGGTAAGCACAGACCCGAATACTTCTTCACGATATATTTCCATCGCAGGCTCTGCTTGTACCAAAACAGCAGGATACCAATTTCCACCATCAGCCAGCTTATCTGACAGCTTGCCTCTGTATATCTCTTTCGCACCTTCTTTCAATGCCCGCTTAACATAGCCATCTACCGTTTTCAGGTGTTCAGCACTAATCAAAGGCCCCATTGTATTTTTCTCATCCATCGGGTCGCCCACGATTATTTTCTCATCTATCGCATCGATAAGTTTCGGAATAAATTCTTGCGCGATGGGCTTATCGACCAAAAGCCTCGTAGCTGCACAACAGCATTCACCCTGATTCAAAAACGCGCCGAACAATACACCGTCAATCGCTTTTTCCATATTAGCATAACGAGACACAATAGTAGGGCTTTTCCCGCCCATCTCCATACAGCTCGCTTTGAAATCACCGGCACACGAACATAAGA
This sequence comes from Phycisphaerae bacterium, assembly GCA_015486815.1. Taxonomy (GTDB): domain Bacteria; phylum Planctomycetota; class Phycisphaerae; order JAAYCJ01; family JAAYCJ01; genus S014-18. Next base: position 1,008 of record WFQY01000440.1, read on the forward strand.
TTTTCCCTCCGACTTCCGTCGAGCCGGTAAAGCTGACTTTGCGGACAGCTTTGTGTTCGGTAAATACTTTACCCGCAACCGCTCCTTCAGCTACGATAATATTCACCACACCATCGGGAACGCCAGCCTTAGCAAACACATCGCCCAACATAAGCGTTGTTAGAGGCGTAAGGTGAGCAGGCTTGAGAACTATCGAATTACCCGCCAACAATGCAGGAGCGGATTTGCGCAATGCTAATAATAACGGAAAATTCCAAGGCGTTATCAACCCGATTACCCCCAATGGCTCTCGACGGGTAAAATCGATTATCCCGACGCCAACATCGGGAGATTCACCAGCCAAAGCATCGACTATGCTCGCATAATATTCAAGCGTATCAATAGCAGCTACCACATCGATAAATCTTGACTCCTTGATAGGCTTACCGACATTAAGCGTTTCTGCCCTCGCAAATTCTTCACTACGTTCGCGCAATATTTCTGCTGCTTTGCGCAAAATCCCTGCCCGCTCCTGAGCGGACTTTCGCGACCAAACGCCGCTTTTATACGCCTGCTGAGCAGTTTCTATCGCCTTTACCACCTGCTTCTCATCTGCTTGCGAAACATCCGCGATAATACTTCCGTCAGCAGGATTCCGAACCGAAATTCGCTCTGCGCCATCGACCCACTTACCACCGATAAACAACTTATTAGCTATTTTCATAATGCGTTCCTCCACCAAATTAATCTTCAATCCGCAATCTCTCTTCTTTCTTAATCTTCATCAATCACCATTCAACATTCACCAACCAACAATCCCTTCACTCCACCCTGTCCCAGACATCCTGAATATGTTCACCCATTGCATCCTCTGCCCAATCTTCATCACCCGCTTTAATAGCTTCATATATGGACTTATGAAATTTCACCGACCGTTGACGGTCATCTGCGGTATTTCGATATGCCTGCTGAGCTGTTCTGCTCAAATCCGTCAATATTGCACTCAAAACCGCAAGTATTTTGTTTCCACTTTCTTGCGCAAGTGTCGAGTGAAATTCCATATCACATTCGATGAAATCCTCGCGGTCAGCTATATTGTCAGCCATACAATCAAGTGAATCCCGTAGCTTCCTTAAACCCGTTTTCGATATATTCCTTGCAGCCAGTCGGCTTATGGCAGGCTCAAGTATCATCCTTACTACCATAATCTGATTCAAGTCAGCGTCGGTAAAGTTTTTCAGTATAGGTGATAATTGCCGAAAGGCATTGGCTGGTTTAAACTTACGAACAAACCACCCCGCCCCTTGGCGTGAATCAATCACGCTAAGCGCACGCAGCCGAATCAGCGCTTCGCGTATCGCCAACCTGCTTACCCCGAACATCCGCGATAATTCCGTTTCCGCTGGCAGTTTATCACCCGCCTTCAAGCCGACAACACTTATATACTCGACAATAGCTGACACTATTTTTTCGACAAGCGTCGAGCGTTTGATGACGGGCAACTCCGCCATATTTCTACCGGTTTTGCTCATAGCCCAATACCTTTAATAATACCTTAAACATTTTCGCTTGCCAAAATTGATATGACAACCATATCACCATATTATTATACTAATATCCGAAAATTATGCAAGATTATTTTTATTTGCTTTTGCGAGCATTTGAAATCGATAGCTGTGAAAATTTTGTTTAATAAGCTGCTCGGCGGCTAAGTGGTATTGTGATAC
>WFQY01000441.1 GCA_015486815.1 Phycisphaerae bacterium
TACTTATATTATACTCGATAATCGTACGACTGCGATGACGGGTCATCAGCCGACGCCTGGTATCGAAGAGGACATACTCGGTGATAAGGGACCTAAGCAGGATATAGATGCGATAGTGCAGGCGATAACCTCGATGGGCGGCTGCACTGTCAGACGTACCAATCCGGCGGATCACGAGACGTATAGAAAATTGCTCGAAGAGACGATATTGAAGGACGGGGTGAAGGTCATCATCGCGGATAAGGAATGCGGGATTATTACTAATCGCAGAAAGCTCGCACGTCAACGGGCTGAGCAGAGGCATACGGGATTTTTGGCTCGTCAGGAGTTTATGAATATAACGCCTGAGCTTTGTGAGTATTGCCTCGAATGTACCAAACAAACGGGTTGCCCGGGACTTAATATCGAAGATACACCGTTTGGGCCTAAGACGGTAACCGATCTTTCGTGGTGTGTCAATGACGGTGCGTGTGCGAAGGTAAAGGCGTGTCCCTCGTTCGAGCAGGTGATTGTGTTGCGTAAGAGGCCACCGCGTCCGCGTGGTCATCAAATAAAATTCGAAAGGTTGCCCGAGCCTAAGTTAAAGTTTACGGGCGATTGTTGGCGGGCGCATATTGCGGGTATCGGCGGAATGGGTATAGGAATGGCGACAGCTATTCTCGTTCGTGCGGGTGATAAGGAAGGATATAATATCCTCTTTGCCGACAAAAAGGGACTTGCAATACGAAATGGCGGAGTGTTTAGTCAGCTGACGTTTTTCAAGGACAAGGGTAGTTATTCTCAGACGATTCCTTATGGTTCTGCCGATTTGCTTATCGGTCTCGATCTGCTCGAAGCGGCACGTGCGGTCGATCCGAAAGGTGTTTTCCGTATCGCATCGCCGGAAAAAACGGCAGCTGTTATCAATACCGATCGTTCGCCGACGTTGACAATGCTGATAGGCAGAGAGAATTACGACGCAAAACAAATCGAGCAGGAAATTCGTAAGCGTACACGCAATGATTCTTACATAGGCCATAATATTACTGCTATCTGTGAGAGATTGTTCGGTACGAAACTTTATGCGAATATTACGATGTTGGGGTTGGCGTATCAGCAGGGATTGATACCGGTTTCTCTTGAATCGCTTGAATGGGCAATAAGCCATACGATACCAGCTGATTTCAAGAAGAATATTCGGGCGTTTAATCTCGGTAGAAAACTTGCAGCTCATCCGGATTTGTTTGCGGAAAAGCCAGCACCTAAGACAATTGCGAGGGTGGTAAGGGAAAAAGCTAATATCATAGAGCGGACTTGGCTTGCGGGCGAGGGAATATCGAGACAATATAAATATCTGGTCTATACGACGCTTCGAGCGTGTAGGGAGGTTGATAAAGATACGATGGTAGCGTTCGCTCTGAGGATATACGAACTTATTCGATATGACGGGCTCGATTATGCCAAAATGTATGCTGAGAGGATAAAAGCTGTCTATCGACGAGATAGGAGCGAATATGATTTTGCGGTAACGAAATCGGTGATTTGGAATCTGTTTAAGCTGATGCTTATCAAAGATGAGTTTTATGTAGCGGAGATACTCACGAGTTATGAAAAGCAAAGGCGGGATCATCATCGGTATAATGTAAATCCGGCAAATGGCGATAGGATAAAATATAAGCGTACTTTTCATCCGCGAATTTTCGGTGTGATGGTTTCGGTGCCGGTGCCTACGTGGTTTTTGCAGGTACTCAAAAGGATGAAATTCATCAGGCCTTATATTCCGTTCTATCATAGGGCTGAACGGGAATTTTTAGACTGGTACCTTCAGCTAATAGAAGGGTTTATCCATCGCAACGATTACGAGTATAAGCAATATCAGCTTGCATTCCAAGCGGTCGATCAGGTAAAGGGTTATCGCGAATATCGAACGCCAACGATGGAACGCGCACGTCAGCAGGCAGAAGATATATTGAGTTCGCTGCCTATGATTACGGATAATCAGGTTCGTGAAGTATCGCAGGGTTCGATGAATAAATTTGCATATCCCGACAGATCATTGTCGGGTGAGAAACGGCAGCATATAATTAATAGGATTATGAAAATGTTGAAGATGTGATTTTTACGGATAGTTCGATGAAAAAATATGTCTTTTTGGTTATTTTGATTTTGATATTTCTTGTGCCGGTGCAATCCGTATTTGCTCAGCGGCGGACAGGGGTGAGGTCTAATATTTTGGATGCTTCGCCTATGATTGGTTCGGGAGGATATAACGCACCGGTAAGACGCTTTCGATATACGCCGGGGAATTTGTTCATCACGGGCAATGTAACGGGAGGAAAAGCATTTCGCGGATTTGTTCCTTATAGTAGTCCTACTCAATTTCAGGGTTCGTTAGGTAGTAGTAGTCTCTCGGCATTCGAAAGTGAGTCGGTAAATCTCCAGCAGATTCGTTCGGGATATTTGTATGGTAGGCCTGGGCCGTATTTCAATCCGAGTTCGACTATTCTGCCGCTATCGGCCCATAGATTTGCATCGCCGGGAAGTTCGATGCCTAAACTATCGACGCCAAAGCTTGCACCGAGTTTCAGTGTGGGAGCGGTCTTAGTTCGTCCGAGTGAGATTCATCGAAAGCAATTGCCTCGTCAGATTCGGCCGAGCGATATTTTAGTGCCAAGCGTTGCGATTGATGTATATAGTCAGCCGATTCAGCCGCAGAAATCGGAGGAGCAAAAGGCTCAAGAGCTAAAAGCTGCTGGTAAAGAAAAAGGTACGGAAAAGAAGATTGCCCCGCCCGAGGAGAATCAGCCATTGATGGAGCCTTCGCCTCAACAGACGCCCCAGCAGGGGTCTGAGCAGGAAAAGCAGAAGACTCAGCAGGACTTTACCGAATTTTTGGAACAGCAAGCTGCGCATTTACCGCCCGAAAATACGTCTCTCGTTCCTAATAAGGAGTTTGCGGAATCAGCAAAGCGACTTATTTTAGAATCGAAGAAACACGGGCTGAAAAAGGGGAGTTCGACTCAGTCTGCTGAGCGAAAGACACCAATAGTGGTTACAAGTTTAGCTGGCGAATCGAAAGATTTGTTTTCGCGAACGATGAGGTCAGCTCAGCAGATGCTCAATCAGGGTAGATTTTTCTTCGCATATCAGCAATATCTTCGAGCAGCGGAAATTAAACCTAAAGATCCGATGCCTTTGTTCGGGCAGGTGCATTCATTGGTGGCTGCTGGTAAGTTTCGTTTGGCAGCTGAGGTCTTGCAGGTTGCTATCGATAAATTTCCTTCGTTTGTCAGGTTAAGATTAAGTGGCGAAAGGTTAATCGGTAGCAGAACGGTATTGCATCGTCGGCTTAATCAGCTTGAGGATTTAGCTAATAAATATTCTACCAACAAGCAAATAAAATTTTTATTGGGCTATTTTAAGATTCTCTCAGGTGATAGAGAGCAGGGTATGGCTTTGATGAAAAAATCGCAGGAATAGTTTCTGTTGTGCGGGGAATAATCGGAATATTGTAGTATGAGGATATTAGTAATAGAGGATGATACTACCGTAGTTTCTTTTGTTGTGAAGGGACTTAGGGAAGCTGGTTTTAGCGTTGAACACTCATCAAATGGTACGGACGGTTTGTTTCTCGCGAGCCAAAATGAATTTGACTTAATCGTTCTCGATTTGATGCTGCCTGATATAAACGGATTCGAGATAATACGCCGATTGAGAGAAAAGGGTATTACCACGTTTATTATCGTGCTTAGTGCGAAAGGTTCTGTCGAAGACAGGGTAAAGGGATTGGAATTGGGTGCGGACGATTATCTCGGTAAGCCTTTTTCGTTTACGGAATTGTTGGCGAGGGTGCAAGCGGGCTTGCGTAGATTATCGCAGCAGAAAGAGCCTACGGTATTGAGTATAGCTGATCTTGAAATTGATCTGCATAAGCGAACGGTAAATCGGGGGGATAAAAAAATCGAACTTCAGCCCAAGGAATTTGCATTGCTGGAATACCTGATGCGCAATGCGGGCAGAGTTGTCTCGAAAACGATGATAATGGAGCATGTATGGGATTATAATTTTGATCCGCAGACAAATGTCGTCGAAGCTCGGATATGCAGGCTTCGTAATAAGATTGACAAGGAATTTTCTGCTAAACTGATTCACACCATCAAGGGTGCGGGATATGTTCTCAAAGCGGGCGAATAAATTTTATCATAGTCTCATATTTCGACTTACCTTGTGGTATGCACTGATTTTTGTTGTTATATCCGTTATTGCGTTTATTGCTTTTTATGTTTCGCTGGCAGGCAATTTGGAAAAAAGGTCGAAGATGTTTTTGCTGAGCAAGGTGAAGGAATTTTCTCATCTGGCGAGGAGTAAAAATATTGATGCGATATCAGCTGAGTTTCGCAGGGAAGCTCAAGCGATGGGTATAGACAATGTGCAGGAGAGTTTACTTGATAGCAGCGGGACAATTCTTGTTAGCTCTGGCGGAGGACATTGGAGGGTATTAAAGCCGAACAGCAATCTTATAAGGAAAGCGATAAAAAGCAATGAACCGGTATTTGAAGTTGTTAAGTTGCCGGGCTTTCGTCATAAGGTACGTGTTGTTTATGCTTACGTGGGTAACGGACGGATATTGAGGATTGCGCGCAATCTCAAATACGAGGAGAATCTGCTTTACGGTATGCAGATAATTTTCACGCGTGTGATGATGCTGATTTTGGGGCTTTCGGTTTTGGGTAGTTGGTGGATATTGACTCGTGCGATGAATAGGGTGAGGGCTGTTACTGAGACGGCGACTTCGATATCGAGTACGAATCTCGATAGATATGTGCCTGTAAGTGGCAGGGATGATGAGATAGACCATTTGGCGAAAGCGTTCAATGAGATGCTCGAGCGAATCAGGACGTTGATAAATGCGATGAAAGAGGTTACAGACAATATTGCACACGATTTGAAAACTCCTATTACACGGATTAGGCTGATTGCGGAATCGCAGCTGGCTTTGGATAGCGAGCAGCAGGAAACGCTTGGTGCGATTATTGAGCAGTGCGATAAGTTGCTCGGTATGATAAATACGGCCCTTGAGCTTAGAAGGCTGGAATATGATAGTGGGATAATCGTTCGGAATATCAAAGAAGTTAATTTGGCTGACCTATTGAGGCAGGCGTATGAGATATTTCAGCCGGTAGCTGAGGATAAGGATATAACGTTGGCGTTTGAGGCACAAATAACCGGAAGCTGTCTCATACGAGCGGACAGAGACCGTCTTCAGCGGGCTTTTGCGAATCTGATTGATAATGCTATCAAATATACGCCGAGAGGTGGTAAAGTTAAAATCATATTAAAGTGTCCTGCGGACAAATCTGTTGTCGAAATTTCGGATACGGGCATAGGAATTTCGGAACAAGACCTGCCCAATATATTCGACAAATTTTATCGGGGAGACAGTAGCAGAGCGGAAGGCGGATTCGGTCTCGGGTTGACATTGACCAAATCGATAATAGACGCTCATAAAGGTACGATTTCGGTAGAATCACAGGTAAATAATGGCGCGCGGTTTATCGTAGTCCTGCCGACGTATTGAGAGTAGCGTGCGAGAATATTTATGTTGTTATGCTTTCTTTGTCTTCAGAAACAATGCCGATATGGTGGGGATTATTGTTAGAGTAACAATCGTAGAAGAAATCAATCCGCCTATTACGGTGATAGCGAATGGCTGAAATAATTTTGAGCCTACGTGAATGCCAATTGCTGTTGGTAGTAAACCGGCAATCGTTGTCAATGTTGTCATAATAATAGGTCTGAGTCTGACAGACACTGCGGTCTGCAGGGCATCAATAATGGATTTTCCATCCGCTAATTTGCGATTGGTGTAATCCAAAAGCACAATTGCATTATTGACACAAATTCCGACGACGGTAACCGCGCCCATAGCGACGGAGACATTAAGCCCCTGATGCGTTATGAAAAGGGCTACGATTGCTCCGACAATTGACAGAGGGATGGTAACCAAAATAATCACAGGCTCTTTTGCTGACCCGAATTGCATTGCCATTATCAGAAAAATCACAAGCGTAGCTGACAATAACACGAATATCATTTCGGTGGCTGTCTTTATAAGCACTTTATATTGGCCTGTAAAGTCGATACTGTATCCTTCGGGTAGAGTGATTTTCGCAAATTTATCTTTTAACCTGCTGACTACGGATAACGGATTGCCTTCAAGCTCTGCTATGAGAGTGATTTCACGTTGGCTGTTTAATCGGGTAATAGCGGGTGGGGTATGCGATACTTCAATCGTAGCGATGCGCTTTAGAGGAATGTATTGTCCGGAATGTGTGATAATCGCAAGCTCACGCAGACTGTCGATGTCGGTTGATGTTGATTTGTTCGATTTATGTGCAATTCTGATGATAACAGGAATATTTTGTCTCTGGCGGATAATAGTTGTAGCGGTAACTCCTGCTCGCCAAGCTTGTATTGCGGAAAACATCTCCGAAAGTGAGACATCGTATGCATTGATTTTCTTATAGTTGGGCTTGACGATTATCGCGGGAATTTTAATCTTCGTATTGTTTATCACATTCGATATGGCGGGGTCTTTTGATAGGATGGTTTCCACCCTGTTTGCTATGGTGATAAGCTTGTGAGTATTTTCTCCGAAAATAGTTACGCCGAACAAAGCTGGCAGTCCGGAGAAACTCTCATCGATTTTTTCCTGCGTCGGTTGATGATATAAAAATACCACTCCCGGGATTTTGGAATATGACTTTTTCAATATTCGCATTATTTGGTTTGCGGATTTGTTTCTGCGGGATTTTGGTTTTAGCTTGATTAACAATTCGCCACGATTGACTCCTTCGAGTTGATAGCCTACTTCGGGCGAACCTGTTCTTCGATATACGCAAGATACTTCGTCGTTCTCAAGGGCGATTTTGTCGAGTATATCTCCTATTTTGCTGCTTTCTCTGAGTGAGGTGCCGGGGGGCATTACATATTCTATAAGCAGAGCACCTTCGTCAATAGGTGGTAAAAGATTCGCTGGTGGCAGAAAGATTATAAGTATGCTGCCGGCTAATATAATCAAGACGAAGATGCCTGCTATCCATTTATGGTGTAAAAGTGCTTTGAGGAGTTTTTGTAATGGTATGCGAATAATATCGAGAGGGTCTCGCTTGCCTCGCGTTACGAAAGGCAATGTTCTGCGAGTATTTGCAAACAAAACAGGAATAAGCGTCAACGATAATATTAACGATACAATCAGTGTGGTGCCTATGGTAATACCGAATGGTCTTAGAAATACGCTGGCAATGCCCGTTATGAGTACGAGCGGAACGAAAGCAAAGACTGTGGTAAATGTTCCGGAGGCATCGGCGGACGCTATTTCGAGTGTGCCTTCGATACTTGCCAAATCCGTTCGCCTTTGTGACTGCTGATGTCTTAAAATATTGTCGGCAACTACGATTGCATCATCGACTATCATACCTATCGCAAGCGTCAATGCTGACATAGTGATAATATCGAGTGATAATCCGAACAAATGCATAATCCATAGTGATGCAAGAAATGTAACGGGTATCGTGAAAGCTACTATCAATGCTGGAGTAATTCTGCCGATGAAGATTACCAAAACAATTATGACGAGTATCATACCTTCAGCCAAATTTTTTGTTATAGCGTCTTTAGCCTCTGCGATGATTTCCGATTGGTCGTAGAATTTTTTGATTTGTGTGCCTCGTGGTAATAACCGTTTCAACTCGTTTAGCTTTGCGTTTACCTGCTTGGATAATCGAATCGGACTTACGCCTGGCTGTTTACGAATAATAAAAGCTATCGCGGGAATTCTATTTCCTCGTATGTCATAATGCTTAAAGGCGAATCCGTCAGAAACGGATGCGATAGTGCCAATGGGTATGCTAAGTCCGGTTTTCGTTTGCAAAGGGATTGAGCGAACATCGTCGATTGTCCGAATTCTGCCATCGCATCGAATCAAATATTCTCTCGACGAACGTTCGATATAATTTGCGGAAGCTACGATGTTATGTTTTTTGAGAGTGTCAATAATACTTTCTATTGAAATACCGTATCGGATGAGTTTTTTATGAGAGACCTTTACTATAAATGCCTTCCGCTGACCGCCCAAAACTTCGACAGATGCTATTCCGGTTACGTCCATAAGTCTATTGGCGATGTTATATTGAACGATTGTTCGCAATTCGGAAGTATCGGTGCCGTAAACTATATAGCCTAAAACTTCCTGAAGAGTGGTGCCGATATTTTCAAGTTTTGGTTCTACGCCTATGGGCAATAAAGCTCTCGCTTGAGATAATTTTGCCTGAACGAGATTGCGGGCGTCTGTTACGGAAATGTCTTGGTTAAACTCGACCGTTACTTTTGAAATGCCTTGAACTGAAATCGAAGCGACACGTTTTACCGCTGGTATGCTTCTCATTTGGTTTTCTATAGGTTGGGTTATCATCATCTCGATATCTTCGGGCGAGGCAGCAGGGTAATGCGTAATAATATTCACTACCGGAATATTGAGATTGCCGAACAGGTCAACTCCCATATTTTCTGCGGAATATATACCGGCCAATCCTATCAATATGACCATAAGGACAATTGATAGGGGATGATGTATCAATGCTTGTAAAATAGCTTTCATTTACTACATTCCCAAATAGATATGCATTAAATAAAGCATAACCAAAACTGCGGATGATACGATGACCGCATTATATTCTTTGTTGATTTTCCACTGCTGCCAAGAGAAATGATTCAAGACTTTACCCGATTGTGGTATTTTGACCGGAATTATGCACGGCACTGATTTTTTATATTTACTCCAATCGTCGCCAAACAATCCGGCGAGTTTTTTTTCTTCGTAAAATATTTTAGGCCCATATATAAACAGGATTATTATTGTAATAACGATAAAATTTTCTATGTCGGCACTGATGGTGCAAAACCCGAAGGCAATGAAAAAAGAGCCGAGATAGAGCGGATGACGGACAAGGGCGTATGGGCCTGTCGTACAAAGTTGCTCGCTTTTGTGTATCGTGCCGGCAGACCAACTTCGCAGAATTATCCCTATAGCGATTAAAGCTAACCCTACCATTCCCCAGCTACTACGAAGATGCCAAAAAATATTCATCTGCTGCTTTTCCCAAATATCTTCTGTCAGCAGAATCAATATCGCTAACATTGTTATCGTTGTTCGTTTCTTGATTAGCACAGCGCCTATTTTTTTAATCATTAGTCTGCTACCTTATAAATTTTGTTAAAATGAGCAAAAAACAATTCGTATGCACCTTCGACGACTATTTTATCGGTGGGTTTTATCCCCGAGACGATCTCGATAAACTTGCCCGAATGCGAACCTGTTTTGATTTTGTGTTTGATGTATTTTCCGGTTGGTGTTTCTATAAACACAAATGCATTCTCATTATCATCATAAACCATAGCTGACTTCGGAATTGCAAGTGTGGGATATTTTCCGATGATGATTTGTCCGCTAAGCGTCTGTCCGATTTGACAATGTCTGTTTATCTCGTTTGATGTAATATATATAATAGCAGCACCTTCGGGTGTTTTTCGGGGAAGGACGTTTCGGACGATACCGGTGAGCTTTATCCCGTCCGAGTCAAATTCAGCTTTACAGCCTCTCAGCTGAGCGTGCGTAAATGTTTTAGCGATAATTCGAAGATGATGAGTGTCGATGACATTTGCGAGAGTGGTAAATTTTGATACTAACTGTCCTTTCGTAACCTTGCGATTGCTAAATACACCATCTATTGGCGATGTTATAATAGATTGCGATTTAATATTCTCGATTTGTATTTTTATTGATTTGCGTTGTTGCTGTAATTGCTTAAGCTGTATTTTCGCTTGCAGCAACTCATTTGTAGGCAGGACGTGAAAATTGACCGCTTGACGTTTGTTATTCAATATTTGTTTTGTGAGTGTTATCTTTTGTTGTATCAAATCCGATTTTGATAATAGCTGATGAAGCTGATTTTCGATAGAGACTCCACCTATGAGAAATATCTTATCACCTTTTTTGACTGCTGCATTATCATCGACGTATATTTTTTTGATAATCCCGTCCTGTTGGGAACCGACTTTAGCTGTATTGACGCTTCGGACAGTACCAGTCCACCAAACGGTTTTTGTGAACTTTTTCCGAAGCGGTTGAGCTGTCCGAATAGTCAATATCGGATTACTGTTATGCTTTATATTCGAGCTATTGACATTTGCGTGGAGAGCTACAGCTCCGCCCCAATAGACGCATAAAAGAAATGTCGCTAAAATCGCTATTATAATCATTATTATTTTCATTTTTTTATATTCCTCATAGAC
>WFQY01000442.1 GCA_015486815.1 Phycisphaerae bacterium
GTATGTCGTATTTGTAGGTAAAATTTTCACAGCTATTGATTTCGGTTGCATGTAAAACCGAATTCTATTGGCAGCATATCAGCATTTAGCAATCGTATTCGTATTTAGCGAAAAATAGTCTGGTAATTGATACTGGCCAAATCGACTTTGTTCTGACATTTTCAAGTGCGAAGCATGTCGTCGGTGAATGTCAGAACAAGGAAATTTGCATTAAAGCAGTGGGTTTATACCGATTCGGGACATTCTAATATTCTTAAGAATGTTAGAATGAGAATTGCGCAATATTGGCGAGAAATGCAATATTCGGCGTTTTGAGATTTTTGGGATTTCAGGCAGATGAGACCACTACGTCGCTTCGATACGTCTGCCAACGGCATTCCTTCGGAACCGTTGGGACCTTCGGGACACTCAGCAACCGGGGTTTTCGGACGTTGAGTGATCCCGTCGGGAACGTATCGAAACGCACTTCGACAGGCTCATTACCGTTCGCTTCGATACAATTCGCCTATCGGCGAATTACTCAGCGACCGGGAACAGGCACCCGTATCGCAGGAGTGCCGTATCCGAAAAAAGCTGGACATCAATCACAAGTAAGCTATAAAAACAATATGAGCAAAGCTAAATCATTTATAATAGACTCAGCGATTTTTCTGATAATCCTGTTGATTATTCTCTCGATAATCGCTGCATTTGCAGGTGCCCGGCACGCAAAAGAATTATTCAACTCATTACCTCTGAAAATCTTCTGGGTTTGTTGGCTGATGAGTATAATCGCCGGGCTGATAGCTTTCAAAAGATTACGAAAGAAAATCGAGCTACTGATTATACACATCAGCATTTTGTTGATTATCGTCGGCTCGATGCTCTCGTCAAAGACCGGACATAATCTATGGGAAAAAATCACCGGCGCAAAAAGAATCCGCCAAGCAGGAATGGTAATTTTCGAAGGGACAAAAGAAAATCGTGTAGTAGTTCAGCCAGGCAATCGGATAGCAACTCTGCCATTCTATATTAAGCTAAATGATTTCCGTATAACATACTACAAGCCCGGATTTGTCAGTATCCTCACCGAAGACAATCGGTTTTATCGCGTACCAACTATCGCAGGCAACGGGATTTTCATCGATAAAATAGGGTTTTTAAGGATAACGAGAGTTTTTAAAAATTTCAAAATTCGTTTGACCGCCAGCAGACCAATAGCTGTCGAATCTTCGAGTAGAGGAAAAAATCCCGCTGTCGAGCTCGAACTCATAAAACCCGACGGTCAAAGCGAAACATATTATATTTTCGAACGATTTCCCGCGTTTTCAAAAATGCCGAAGCACCTGAAAATAGCATATCAGCACGATATAAAAGAATATATCAGCGACGTACAAGTCATCAAAAACAACAGGGTAATACTGACAAAGAGTATAAGAGTCAATCACCCGTTACATTTCGGCGGATATCATTTCTATCAGCAGTCTTATGATGAGAAGGCGGGACGTTATACCGTTCTACTGGTCGTTTCCGATTTGGGGCTAAATATTGTCTGGGCGGGATATATTCTGCTTGCGGTGGGACTATGTTGGCTGTTTTACGTAAACGATGTTACTAACTTTCTGAGAAACAAATCAAATGGCAATCAAATATGACATTCAGGGACTTTTGATATATCTGACGATGGCGTTATATCTGCTGGCGTTTATGGTAACGCTCGGGAAATTTCTCAAAGCTGGCAGGATAATATTTGCTGTGGGTTTTCTAATGTCAATCGCATCGGTAGTATATCGCAGCTGGTCTGTTCAGCATATCCCGATGCAGAATCTCTTTGAGGTCTTTTTAACTCTCGGAATGCTAATATATCCGGTATATCTGTTCTGCAGGAAGTTTTTGGGAACACAAGGCGATGCATTCGATATGTTTACGGGTTTGGTGGTCTTATTTCCAGCAGGATTTGTTTTCAGCGACCTGCCCGAGCATCTTCCACCTGCACTTCAAAGCCCGCTTTTTGCACCGCACGTTATCGCTTATATGCTTAGTTATGTGATAATGGCAAAGGCAGCCTATCTTGCTCTCGCAGGAATGTATTCCCCCAGCGGCTCAGCTGATAGCAAATCCGCCTACGAAGCGATGACATATCGTATGGTAAAGCTCGGTTTTCCACCATTGACTGCAGGATTATTATTGGGAAGCGTATGGGGAAAAACCGCATGGGGTCATTATTGGAACTGGGACCCGAAAGAACTCTGGTCGCTTGCCAGTTGGCTTGTATATGTGGGATATTTTCATTATCGTTATGCTTACCCCGCGGAACAGACCTGTCGCATAAGGTATATATGGGTGATAACGGGTTTTGTGTTCGTAATTATCACGCTTATCTGGGTAAACCTCTCGCACCTGTTCGCAGGCCTGCATAGCTACGCATTCTGAAAGACCACCTTTCCAAAAATTTTTTCAAATTCCCCGTTTTCGGTGTCATAAGGTTGTCACTGCAATATGCGATAATATATATGGAAGAAACGGCTGAACGGGTCAACAACCAGCGGAGTAGGCTGGGGGGCGCTACTCCGCTGATAGATACTTCGCTTATTTTCTGATATTCTTTCCGTTCTTTCGTTGGTCGGACAGATTCAATTCCAGCTCCGCCCAGACCATACGATGGTCGGAACCACCCATCGGTAAAACCTGCGTTTTTTTAATCTTCCATCGCCCCTTTACGAAAATATGGTCTATCCGATATCCGGTTTTACCTATGAAGATGCTCGGCTGATAGCTTGTCTTCGTTGCGACGCAACAATCGGTAAATGCGGAACTCAATGTAATATATTCGGGAGTAAACGGCAGCGTATTACAATCGCCCGCTACTATGACAGGCAGCGATGACGAATATTTCTTTACCAATTCGACAACCTGCTTGGCTTCTTTAGCTCTCGCTTCCATCGATTTCAACATTCCCGAAATCAAAGGCCGAGGCAGTGATTTAAGGTGCATCGCTACTACCAAAATCTTTCTACCACCGATATCGACTATACCCGCTAATGCAAAGTTACGTTCCCGTTTCATCGAAAACAATTTTATGGGCTTAATCTTTCCCGTAGCTAATATTGCTATTCCCTCTCCCGCTTTGGGAGAATAAGGCCCGTATTGATATTCCATCCCTAACCGCCGAGCCAGATATCTCACGCCATTGCTGCGAAGCGGAACCTCCTGCAGGCATACAATATCGGGATGTACCGAACGAATATTAAATAACACTTGTTTGATAGCTCTGCCGCCTAAAATATTATATGTTACCACACGTAGTTTTAATATTTGTGCAGGCTGACTGGCCGGCTTGGATGAGACAGGAGATGAAAAGCACATTCCGCAAATACTAATCAAAAATAAAATACTAACTAATTTTCCCATTCGGTTATTCCTTAGGTTTGAGTGCAAATTTTCCACCGGCAATATCTACCCTGCCAACGAATGTAGCATATCTCCCCGTTATTGTATGAATAATTGCAAGACGATAGCTTCCCGGCTTATCGTATCGGTGTACAACGATTCTACCTGTATCCCGCTTGCCGTCGCCGAAATCCCATACTACGTTTTTATTTTCGAGTTGCCCCATCAGACCGGAATCGAATTTTATAATACAGCCACCCGTAGCAAGCATCTCAGCGGAGACGATAAAAGGCCGAGGATATGTCCGTAGCGC
>WFQY01000443.1 GCA_015486815.1 Phycisphaerae bacterium
GGGTAGAACCACTGAATCGTTTTTGATTTTTCATCCGCCATTGGGAATATTCCGTTGCGATAGCCCCAGAGGATTAGCTCGGGGTAGAGTTTTCCCGATAGCACATCTTCGATTTCCTGATTGCAGCTGTTAGCATTTGGCATTTCTTTTGTTATAATGGTAGGCATGGCGGAATTCAATCTACAATCAAAATTTGAGCCTCAGGGCGATCAGCCTCAAGCGATAGCGGAGCTTTGCACGGGGTTGCAGGCGGGGCGAAAATTTCAAACTCTGCTCGGGGTTACCGGTTCGGGAAAAACTTTCACTATGGCACATACCATAGCACACTTTGGCAGGCCTACGATTGTCATATCGCACAATAAGACCCTTGCAGCCCAGCTATACGAGGAATTCCGCGAACTGTTCCCCGATAATGCCGTCGAGTATTTTGTCAGTTATTACGATTATTATCAGCCCGAAGCCTACATTCCTCAGCGTGATATTTATATCGAAAAGGACGCTTCACGTAATGAAGACCTGGATCGTCTTAGGATGGCTGCCACCAGTGCACTGTTGAGCAGGGATGATGTTATTATCGTTGCGAGCGTTTCGTGTATTTACGGTTTGGGCGATCCGAAAAGCTATCAGGAAATGAGCGTGTCTGTATCGCGCGGAGAGAAACTTGAGCGGGATGTTTTGCTCGCTAAGATGGTTGAGATGCAATATGAGCGAACGGTTACCGACCCTGCCCGCGGGAAGTTCCGTGTCAGGGGCGACTCGGTCGAGGTCTATCCGTCGTATGCTACCTATGGTTATCGTATCGAACTTTTTGGTGATGAGGTCGATTCTCTTTGCCTTATCGATCCGATTACAGGGCAAACGATAAAAGACCAGGAAATGATGATATTGTATCCCGCTAAGCACTTTGTAGTTCCGGAAGAACATATCGCAATGTCGCTTGATGGTATAGAACGTGAGTTAGAGGAAAGGCTTAAGGAATTGGGGGAGCAGGGAAAACTTCTCGAGGCACAAAGGCTTTCTGCCCGTACGCGATACGACCTTGAGATGTTTCATGAGGTTGGATATTGTTCGGGAATCGAAAATTATTCCCGTCATCTCTCCGGAAGGCCGCCGGGGTCCCGTCCTTATACCCTTCTCGATTATTTTCCGGATGATTACCTCCTCATCATCGACGAATCGCATGTAACTATCCCGCAAATTCGCGCGATGTACGCAGGGGACAGGCACCGTAAAGAAACGCTCGTTGAGCACGGGTTTCGTCTTCCGAGCGCACTTGACAATAGGCCTCTGAAGTTTGACGAATTTTTAGATATGATAAATCAGGCAATTTTCGTATCGGCAACACCGAGTGATTACGAACTCGAAAAATCAGAAGGACAGGTTGTCGAGCAAATTATCCGTCCGACCGGACTTATCGACCCGATCATTCACGTCCACTCCGCGACGGGTCAGGTTCCGCACCTTACCGAGCAGATACGCGAGAGAAAAACAGCCGGTGAGAGGGTTTTAGTTACGACCCTGACGAAACGTTTAGCGGAGGATTTGTCGAAATATTTTCAGCAGCAGAATTTTTCCTGTCAGTATCTTCACTCCGAAATTGATACCCTTGAGCGTGTTGAGATCCTCAAAAATCTTCGGTCGGGAGTATTTGATGTCATTGTCGGGGTGAACCTTCTTCGGGAAGGACTCGACCTTCCGGAGGTTTCGCTGGTTGCGATACTCGATGCTGATAAGCAGGGATTTTTGCGCAGTGCAACCTCGCTGATACAGATGATTGGACGAACAGCGCGGAATATCAATGCCGAAGTAATCTTGTATGCAGACAAAATTACCCCCGCGATGCGTCAAGCTATCGACGAAACCGAACGCAGACGAACAATCCAGAGAGAATATAACGAAAGGAATAATATTACCCCGACAACGATCATCAAAGAGATAAAGGCAGGGCTGGAAACTGAGATTACCGCGAAAAAGATTGAACGAGGGGCAGTCAATCTTTCCGAAGACGATTATGAGCAGGAGGAGTACCTTAACCTGCTTGAGAAGCAGATGATTCAACTTGCTGAGAATATGGAATTTGAACAAGCTGCCCGCATTCGAGATAAAATACTTGAAATTCAACCGCTTTTCGGCGACAGTCTATTGAAGAGTACTCAAAGGAAGAAGACAAAGAAATGGAAAAACCGAAAAAAGACCAGCTAATCCAGTCCATAGACGAAAGTTTGTTGTGTGAGAACTGTATTTTTTCTCCTGTTGAATTATTCAAAGCAGCGGAACCGATTATCAAAATGGCAGTTACGGAGGACATCCCTATTCCCGAGCTGATTGACAGTAAAATGATTCTCGATTCGAGTATTCACGGGGCTGGCAAAATTATCGCCAAGTCGCGGGGTGTTCTCGCGGGCGGATGGCTTATAGAGGAGGTGATTTTACATTACAATCCCGAACTTAAATCGGAGGTTTTGATTCGTGACGGGGAACCAATCGCTCCTGGGCAGACCATAGCGACGATTTATGGTGCACTTGACGATATTGTGATTTCCGAACGTGTCATACTGAATTTTCTCTCCCGCCTCTCCGGTGTTGCTACGATGACCTCGAAATATGTTCAGGCTTGCAAAGGAACAAACGCAATCATAACCGGTACGCGAAAGACCCTTCCTGCTTATCGTTTTTTGGATAAATATGCCGTTCAGTGTGGCGGTGGTGACCCGCACCGAATGGGTTTAAGCTATGGGGTAATGATTAAGGACAATCATATAGCAGCTTTGCAAAACAAGATGACGATAAGCGAGATCGTCGCACGTGTTAAATCGAAGCTTAAGGCGAAGCGTAAAAAACTTCCCATCTGGGTAGAGGTCGATACTCTCGATCAGCTCAGGCAGACTCTTCCCGCTACTCCGGATATTATTCTTCTCGATAATATGAGTACCTCGAAGATAGTCAGTGCTATAAAAATCCGCAACCGCTGGTTTGCCAAATCGGGTATTCAGTCAGAGACTCCACAACCGCTCCTGGAGGCAAGTGGCGGAATCGACCTGCACAATGTCGCGGAGATTGCACAAACGGGCGTTGACCGAATTGCGGTGGGGGCGTTGACGCATTCGGTTATTGCGGTTGATGTATCCCTTGATCTCTCAACTCCAAAAGGGAAATAAATGATTCCTTCCGCAGCGGAGTTGGAAAATAATCTTCCGACCAAAATTGTCGGTAAAAGCATTATCGTTTACGACGAAGTGGATAGTACAAACGATGTCCTGAAAAAAGTTATTAGTGGTAAGGAGTATAACGGGCTGGCTATATTTGCCCGGCATCAGCGTAGGGGGCGGGGGCAAAATTCCAACCGATGGATAGACACACCCGATGCCAGCATACTATGCTCGATTATTCTGCATCTCAGTGGCAAACAAAAGGATCTCTCTCCGGAGGTTAGTAGAAAGTCTGCCACCGCGGTTTTGGCTGCTATAACCAAGATATTCGATATTGGCCTGAGAATAAAATGGCCTAACGATATATATTATCAGGACAAAAAGCTTGCGGGAATTCTTATCGAATCGAGTCAAATCGACGAAGAAACCACAGCCTTTGTAATCGGTGTCGGAATTAACTGTAGCCAGCGAAGTTGCGATTTTCCACCCGAACTGCGGGCTACCGCCTGCTCCATCTCGCAGATATTGCAAAAGAAGATTAGTAAGCAGCACATTCTTAACCTCGCAAGGCAGATACTGATTGAGCTGGATGATATCAGCAGTTAATCACCGCTCATCTCCGCAGACATTATCCTGCGGTATGCACTGAGTACCTTTTTAAGTTCTTTCTGTTCCGATTCTTCGAGATGTTCGAGAAGCTTAAGGTTTGCAGCAAGTCTGAGTTTCATACATTCGGTGTATGCCTTTTTTCCCGAATCGGTGGCTTGAACGTTTACCTTTCTCTTATCCGTAGGATTTATCTCACATTTTATCAGGCTCGATTTTTCCTTATTTTCAAGGGAACGGATGATACGCGACATTTGCGCCGGCCTGACCGCAAGCAGCTTCTGAAGTTCACCAATCGTACATACCTCCGTTTTGGCAAGGTGTGCCAGAACGGCATATTCCGATTCAGTCAAATCAAAAGGGTCGTCCACTTTGTTCCGGTGTCTGAGTATCCAGAACATAAGCTGAAGATTCAATATCTCTTTTGCTATGTCTTCAAGACGATCCGAAGACTCCTTAGTGTTCAATTTATCAGATGACATAATAAAAGTCCCCAAAGTGACTATTTACTTATCATACATCATTAGTTTACAATAGTCAACTATCAGATTTTGTTGCAATGATTTTTTGGATTCTTCTTCTACAATATTGCACGAAAATTCCAAGAACTCTACTTGACCATCCTCCCCCGTCTCCTTACACTGTGGGTTTCAAGGAATTACAAAGAAACGGAGAATATAATGGCTAAAGCGGATATCGGACTCATCGGACTGGCGGTAATGGGTGAAAATCTCGTTCTGAATATGGAAAGCAAGGGATTCACCGTAGCGGTGTTTAATCGCACGACCTCGAAGGTAACAAATTTCATCAACGGACGAGCTAAGGGAAAGAACATCATCGGATGTATGTCTGTCGAAGAGCTCGTCGCAAACCTCGAAAGGCCGCGGAAGGTGATGCTCATGGTCAAGGCGGGTAAACCCGTCGATGCGTTTATCGAACAGATATTACCGCACCTTGAAGATGGAGATATTATCATCGACGGTGGAAATAGCCATTTCCCCGATACTATCCGCAGATGCGAATATGTCGAGAGTAAGGGAAAACTTTACGTCGGTACGGGAGTTTCCGGTGGAGAAGAGGGCGCTCTTAACGGCCCGAGCATGATGCCGGGCGGGTCGCCAAAGGCATGGGAACATGTAAAGCCAATTTTTCAGAAAATTGCTGCTCATACCGAGGACGGAAGCCCGTGCTGCGAATGGGTAGGCGAGGGAGGTGCGGGACATTTTGTCAAGATGGTACATAACGGCATCGAATACGGTGATATGCAGTTGATTTGCGAATGCTACCAGATGATGAAGGCAGGACTCGGCATGACCAATCAGGAGATGCACGAGGTGTTGACAGAATGGAACAAGGGCGAACTCGACTCGTACCTTATCGAAATCACAAGAGATATACTCGCATATAAAGATGAGGAAGGCAACGAGGTCGTTGACCTTATTCTCGACACTGCGGGACAGAAGGGTACGGGTAAATGGACAGGTATTGAAGCACTGAATCTCGGTCAGCCCCTTACCCTTATCGCAGAGGCGGTCTTCGCGCGATGTTTGTCTGCTCTGAAGGAAGAACGAGTTCAGGCCTCGAAAATTTTAAGCGGGCCGAAGTCAGAATTTACAGGCGATAAAAAAGCATTCATCGCAAACCTCAGGCAGGCTTTGTACGCATCGAAAATCGTAAGTTACGCGCAAGGCTATCAGCTGATGCGTGCAGCAGCAAAGGAATATAACTGGAACCTGAACTACGGCGGGATCGCGCTTATGTGGCGTGGAGGATGTATTATTCGTTCAGCTTTCCTCGGAAAAATCAAGGAAGCCTTCGATACCAATCCGAAGCTTGACAATCTGCTTTTGGATCCGTTTTTCAAAGACGCGGTACAGAACGCACAATCGGCGTGGCGAAGTGTTCTGATTTCAGCGATTACCCTGGGGATACCAGCCCCCGCTATGGGTGCAGGTTTGACATATTATGACGGATACCGAGCTGAGAGGCTTCCCGCGAATCTCCTGCAGGCTCAGCGGGACTACTTCGGAGCACACACCTACGAAAGAGTTGATAGGCCGAGAGGAGAATTTTCACATACTAACTGGACGGGACAGGGCGGAGATACCGCAGCTTCGACCTATGTAGCATAGTTGGAAAGGGTCTTAAAATAGACGCAATCCGCCTGTAAATTGGCAGGCTGATTTTTTGCCTGAATCCTTTTCTCTGCGATTTTGACCGCTTCGGGGTTTTTTTCTACTCCGAGCCAGTGTCGCCCGAGTTTTTTTGCCGCTTCGAGTGTCGTACCCGAGCCTGCGAAAAAGTCTGCCACCATATCTTCCTGGTCCGAACATGCCTCGATTATGCGTTCAATCAGGGCGAGGGGCTTTTGGTCCGGATACCCCGTACGTTCCAATCCGACGGTGCTCAAAAACGGAATCTCCCAGACATCGGTAAGTGCCGGACCATCAGCGTTGAAATAAAGTCTGCCTTTTTTAGTCGTTTTGTAAGGCCTGCCTTCAGCATCATAATTTAAACCATCGGTGCGAAATTTCCCGCTGTGAATCACGCGAAATTTATGCTGGCCTGTTTTTTTTGCGTAGAGCAGTATCGTCTGATGCTTGCGTGCAAACCACTTTTTCGACTGCCCGCCCGTACGATACGACCAGATAATCTCATTTAGAAAGTTATCCTCGCCAAAAATCTTATCAAGCTCGACCTTGATATAATGCACCGTCCGATAGTCTAAATGGACAAAAAACGTCCCCGTCTCCTTCAGTACCCGATGAATCTGCTCAAGACGGGGTTTAAGAAATTCGACGTATCCCTGCAGACCGCCAGCCCATGAGTCTGAATAATTGTGATTGGTGGAATGGCGAACCCGCTTGCTTTGCGTGCAGAATGGCGGATCGATATAGACCAGGTCTATACATCCGTCGGGAATACGTTTCAGTATATCGAGACAATCAGCACAAATCAGATAATTCGTGTCGCGAAAATTATCTACCCGAATCGCATCCGGATCGATAATCGTTTCAAAGTGTTGGTTCATAATCAAGGTTTCTTGTCCTATACCGGTAAGAGGTCGCTTACTACGCGGACAAAGGCATCGATATTTCTGACCATCATAAAGAGTGGCAGTATAAGCATCAACGTTCCTGTTATCAGGAGTGCAGGCCCGGAAAGATTCGAACTTACCTCGACACTTTCCAAGCTGTTCTTCAGATTGGCCTCGATCAGCATGAGCGTCTCGATATCATAATTTTCCCCTGCCTCTACCGAAATTGTTACATTCTTAAGTAGTGCGAATGATGAGAGTTTCATGCTTATCGAATTTGCGGGCAGCCGAATCGTCCTGTTATCATCACACTGATATGCGATACCCTCATCCTGCAGTGTTTGCACGATAAGCGTTTTTGCTCTGTCAATCGAAATGTTATATACGACCCAGCCTGCATCAACTCTCGGAAGCGAGAGGTACACAATCAGGGCGAAGAGCAAAATACACGCACACGCGGGTAGATAGTACCCCCGGTTTGCCAATATAATCACGGGATACAACACCACGGGGAAAAAGACGCAGGTCAAACCAAGCCAATCGCTTCGCGAGCTGACGATGTGCGGGCGGGAATGACTGTTGACCAGACCCAAAATCAAGAAGTAAATCGCAGGTGGAGCAATATTAAGCCCCATCTTCAGAATCAAAATGACCTGCCCTAAACTATCCATAAAATCACGATATAACAAATCAGTAAAAATATCAAACCCAAAATATTTTTCTGTAATGCCCTGAATGGCAAAGGGTTACGTCCCGCATCGGAAACGCGTCAAAAAAAGCCTTGACTTTATTTGCCTTTTCGGCTATATTACCTGTAGCACTTGAGAGAGAGTACAAAAGCGCAATCGCGTGCTTCTCCCAAGTGCTTTTTTTATTGAGCGGGCAAGACTGCTGATTAGTGAGTTTTGCTGGCTCAGGAGTGAAGCAATGGGTAAAAGGTTGGCATGTTGTCTCACTTTGTGTCTCTGCCTTATGTTTTCGCCGAATCTCAGCGCAAGCCAAAGGACAGAGGCAGTTGGGCCTGATACCGTGACAATTACCTCTTTCAGCCCGGCTCCCGAGCCTGCGACCATCGCATTCCTCATAATTGGAACAATCATGGTTATGTTTCCAATTCGTAGAAGGAGAAACAAGATTGGTTGAAGTTACTCTTAAGGAGCGGGGAAAGTAGCCAGGCGAGCCCGTTCGGGGGTTCGCCTATTTTTTCTTATCAATGTTGTAATATGGCAGCTGGTCAGTTTTCTCTGTTTTTGTATGAAACCTTTGCTGTCATGCTTAATACCCAATCAAGTTGAGCACAAGTTTACTTTTTGTCATTCTGAATTCATTTCAGCACCTTATGCGTATGAGAGCCCAAGCGAGTTCGCGGTAACACCAAAACAACAGGTGGGTGAAACGGTAGCCAGGACTGAGGGGTTACACGATATATTCGATTTCACATGAAAAATCGACGGACGTGGTCTTTTTTGGGAGCGGGGCCAAGTCCATCGTGAGCTTGAGCTGAATATCACCAACAACATCAATGCCGCCTATGGAACGGTGGCGGATTGCCCCTGCTTATCAGAAACAGACAGCGTCTCAGATTGAACACTTTGATACAATACCGTTAAGCTCAGAGATATTACCATGGGCTGTCAGGTCAAACATTAAGGGGGTTATCGTCAGGTATCCATCATTCACGCAGGAGATGTCCGTTCGCGAATCTTCTGAGGTCTGGTTCTCATCTCCCGCAAGCCAATAATATGTCCTGCCCCGCGGGTCCTCTCGCTTCTCAAAATGGTCTTTTCCCGACTGAGTCGATTGCGGGACGACTTTTATTCCTTTAGGCCAGCTATACTCACAGGGGGGAATGTTTACATTCAGGACATATCCAGGCTTTGTCATATTGTTATCCACTATCAGCTTGATAACGGATTTTGCGATTTTACCAGCATAATCAAAATCGACTTTATCTTTTATCGCAAGCGAAATCGCGATAGCTGGGATATCGAAAAAGGCGGATTCGATAGCAGCTGCTACCGTACCGGAGTACAGGACGTTAATTCCTATATTCGCACCTGCATTGATTCCGCTTATTACCAAATCGGGCTTGCCACGGTGCGGGCACTGTGAGGGGCAAATTTCCACCATCGCAAGTTTGACACAGTCGGCAGGTCTGCCACGTACACTATAACCGGTGATATTTCCGGGAAGTTCCACTTTTGTGCACATCAGGGGGTCGTTCAGGGTGATTGAATGGGCGGAGGCACTCTGCGGGGTTTCAGGTGCGACGACACTGATCATCCCGAAGTCTTTCACCGCATTGGCAAGTGCGTGTATCCCGGGAGCGAGAATGCCATCATCATTGGTGATCAAAATATTCATTAAACGTTTTCCCTAATATAAAAGATACGACGCGGCGAGTTGCCTAACAAGGGCATCCTTGTCATGGACGGAATAGTAACGGACAATTTTGCCTGCAAAGCGTTTCTGAATCTTGACTATGGAGTCCAGGGCAAAAAGTCTGACCTTCCAGTCGGGATGGTTTAACTTTTGCGCGAGATTGTTAATAATACCCGGAGTTGCCGAGGATTCACCCTGTGCCCAGCAAAGGTTCACGAGCAAATCGGAATCAGTTGACCTGGAAATCTTCCCGGTAAGTGCAGCAGACAGTGCCCTGTGCTTATCTTTTAGCCTTCGTGAGATGAGCATCCACCGGATTAGTCGGGCCTGGTTAGCAAAATCTGATCTGCCATCTTTTTTCAGGCGGTTTATCATAATCAAGGCAGCCTTTGCATCAATCTTTGGCAGGGAAATATTCACGGAGTTACTCTCAGCGAGGACAATCGGAATTGGCTTGGGAAGAAGGGCGGTGGAAGTAATCTCCGCCTGTATTTTTATCCTTCCGATACGCGGTTCGCGAGTTGCGATAAATTTGTCCCATGACAGCAGCCCAGCGGGGTCGGTTGACTGCTCCAGTAAACTTTTGAGTATAATTGATTTTCGGGGTGGTAAAATTTGCCTGGATTCAATCGGAATATTTAGGAGAAATATTTGCTTATCAGTTGGTATGGGAACAACCCGAATACGCACGAGGGGTTCGATAAAACAGCTTGGACCAATCGTCATGGGGATATCGGTCAGATTGGAGATTTTTATGGTCAGCTCGGGAATCTCTCCATTTTCCATGTCTCCTTTGCAGGATAATTTCACACGTAGAGATGTCTTATACGTCGATGCTAATGCGGTGAATCGCTTATCAAACTTGCGTATCAAACTGACAATTTGTTGTGATGGCAGATTGGAGGGTCTGGAGGTGGACTCCTTTGGCCACGATTGACCCTTCGCAAATTCCGATTTAACCGATTCGGCGCGATTAAGCCAATATGTTCGCAATTTCGCATTGCCCGCCTGACCGGCGATATTCGCTATTTTTCGCATATCGACGGCATCAAAGGGGTTTATCATGATACCCGCCAGCATCATTCTCATTTCTGTTAACATTGTCTCAGACTTATTGTTTTCATCATTTGCGATTCGATAGAGAAGCTGATAGGACTTCAGGTTTTGCGGAGTGTGTTTCAATGATAATTGCAGGTATCTTTTTGCCCTTTGGTAGTCATAATTTTCATAAGACCACCTGTCTCTTATACACA
>WFQY01000444.1 GCA_015486815.1 Phycisphaerae bacterium
ATCAGTACCAGTAAAATACTTGCAAGACTTTTTTGGTTTTCCTGAGCCATAATCTTGTTTCCTCTTTCTTATTTACTATTTACAAACCTAAAAATTAAGTAAGCTACTCAAACTGACCGGTTTTAAATACTGTCTTTGAATAACTCTTTATTTGGCAATAATTATACCCAAGCTGTCATTCCCGCAAAAGCGGGAATCCATACTCCCACTGACCAAATGGATTCCGCATCTCCGCTTCGCTTCGTGCGGAATGACGCGGTGGGAATAAAATAGCTTTATGTCAAATCGGTCAGTTTGAGTAAGCTAACAATCTTTAACCTTTAGCTAATAGCTAAGGACTAATAGCTAAAAACCTATTTTTCCTATTTTTGCTTTTCCACTTCCTGCTGAACCTGTTCGCCAAGTCCGAGCAGTCCAGCAGGGAGTTTTTCCTTATCGTCAACAATCAAAAGCACCTTTTCCGGATGCTTGACAGCTAATATATATTTTCGTATTTTCTGCGTCGCATCGACGAGCATATCGAGATACTTACGCATAAAGAAGACATTGGGCGCATACTGATAGCTGGCGAGTTGGTCTTTGAATCGTGTCGCCTTTGCCTTTTCGATAGTAACCTTCGCATATCTGTCAGCTTCAGCTGACGAGATAATTTCCGCTGCCTCGGATTTTGCCTTAGGCAGCTTTTCATTCGCATCACCCTTTGCCTTCCAAATAAGAGTTTCACGCTCCTGACGTGCATTGATGGCAGCTTCGAATGCGTCGGCAACGTCAATAGGCGGATGCATTCCGACAAGCGCCACTCTGATTATCCTTATGCCGGAATGATTTTTGTCAAGCTGAGCCTGTATCGACTTTTTAAGGGTAGCGGTCAGCCTACCTCGCTGAGTAGCCATCACCCCCATCGGGTCGGCACTCGCCATATAACGCGTCCATTCCCGATACGCAATAGCTTCCAGCATAGCTTTCGGCTCTTTGTAATTTGCAACATAATCAATCAAACTGTTATCATTAATATTGTAATGAATAATAATAGCACCAGCTAATATGCTTACAGGCGATAAATCCTTACCGGACTTTTTAGCTTGCGAATTTCCCTTATTTGCCTTAGCGGAAGATTTCAAATGCGATTCGAGGTCTTTACTCGCAACCAAAAGTTGAAATTCTTTACCCGTAACGTGTTTTACCGTCCAGAGAATCGGCGCGGTAGCTTTTTCCGGATTGAACCAATTTATTTGGCCTGTAAATCCTATTACTATCTGATGAACTTTATCTACCGGATATATCCTTGCGACATCGATAGGCCAAGGCCATTTGAAATGCAGACCTTCTTTGAGTACGGAATTAGGCCTTTCACCGAAATGCAAAACAATCGCCTCCTGACCCGGCCTGACAATTACAAGCGTGCTCATAAGATACAAAGTTACCACCCCGAACAATACCAACGGGGCAATTGCTTGTTGCAGCAGCTGATAAAACCACGTATCGGATACACGAAATCCGAACTGATAATCGATAGTATGTGCAATCGAACGCATTACCCCTTCGGGCTCGCAGAACAGACCGAGCAATCGCGATTCATAGCTTGGCCGATATTCCTGCCCCGGAATGCGTGGCCGATATATGTCCATTATCAGATTCAGAATAAGCTCAACCGCCAAGACGATCAGCACGATAGGAATAATCTTTGCGAGTATTTTTTCGGGCATGTATGTTTGAAAATTCGCCAAAGCCAACGTAACAGCCAGCGCAGCACAAATCAGGGCGTTGCCCATTATATAATTTGCACCGGCACGTAAAGCTCTGCTCGCTGGTATTTTGCTTACGCCAAGAGAATACCTCGACATTACAAAGCAGACAAAAGCAACGCCGACAACTATCGACAACGTGCCAAGTTCTTTAGCGGGTTGAGTTTCAAGTGCGTCTGATAGCCAATTCGTAGGCCACCAGCCCGGAAGAAGTCTCGCAGCGAATAAAACGTGTAAAAGTGCAATAATCACAGCGATAATAGGAACAAACCATTTACGCAGAATCCTAAGCCTGCGTTCCATAGGCAGCTCTTCGTCGGGCGAATATCCCTGAAAGACGCTCTCGGAACCGCCAAACCGCTGAAGTTTCTGCTTTTCAAGGTCTTGTATTTCGATACGCTGCTGGGACGCCAACCTTGCCTGATAAAGCTCGATGAAAATCAAAGCCCAAATGCCAACGCCGGCAAGAAAATGAAAACTCTCACCAAGCGTCGCCGCACTATTATTAACCTTAAACAATATCAAAAATAAACCGAAGCATATTAGCTGAAGTATCATACCAACCAATGCGGTATATTCAGCTCGCCTATCTATCCTCTGCATATCTTCTCCAATCTTTTACTTCTATTACAAAACTTTTTCTGGTATTCTACGTAATATAACAATGTATGTATCATTTTTAAAGGTTAATAACGGATTTACGTACAATGAAAATTTACGCTATTGCTAAAGTTACCTTCTTACAAATTATACGTCAGCCGATTTTCGGGGTTCTCCTGCTTGTTGCTCGCGGGCTTATGACTATTGCCCCGAGTATAACAGGCTTTACGATGGATGACGACACCAAAATGCTGCAAGACCTCGGACTTTCTACCATACTGCTAACGGGGCTGCTACTGTCCGCTTTCGGAGCTTCAGGGGCAATATCAGCGGAAATCGAAGACCAGACAATCCTCACCATCGTTTCAAAGCCGATAAACCGACTGTCTTTTATCGCGGGAAAATTCATAGGCGTATTAGCTTCGCTACTGCTGGCAAATATCTTTATGCTACTTGTGTTTCTGCTCGTCCTAAGACACGGCGTGCTGTCCGCTGCCTATATGGAACGCGATATTCCCGTTATCGTTTTCGGATTGTCCGCAGCAGCTGCTACGTTGATAATAGCTGGACTTTTGAACTATCTGTTCGATTGGCAGTTCGCCCCGACAGCTATGGGATTAGGGCTGCCTCTGATGACCTTCGCTGTCGTTATTGCGGGTTTCTTTGATAAACATTGGCAGTTCCAGACTTTCGGCAAAGGATACTCTATTGACGTAATAAAAGCATGCATATTGCTGACGCTCGCTGTCTGGATATTAGCGGGGATATGTCTGGTCTGCTCGACAAGACTTAACGTCGTCTGGACACTTGTAATTTGCTTTGTGATATTGTGCTTCGGAATGATTTGGGACCATTACGTACTTCCGCACGTTGTTGCGTCTTCGCATATGGTTGCAAAGGCTGGCTGGTCTGCACTATACGCTGCTGTTCCTAATTTCCAGTCGTTTTGGATGCTCGATGCCCTCGATACGGATAAGCATATTCCTTGGTCGTATGTAGCACATGCGGTAGGTTATGCAATGTGCTATATATTAGCGATGATGTTTTTAGCTTATGCATTGTTCCTCGAACGTCAGGTCGGACTGGCAAATAAAATTTGACGCAAAAGACGCAATAAAAAATGATAACCGAAACAGAGCTGGCAGAGAAAATTCACGATGCGATTTTGCGGAAAATATCCGCAAAATCGCAGCAGAAACTGATGAAAATAATAATCAGCTGTGATGCTATGGACTCGTTTGACATAAAGCGAATAAACGAGCATTGGCAGCGGATAGCGAAGGAACCCCAGCTTGTCGGTTCACATATCGAAATTCAGCACCGACCACAAATCGCACGATGCGTAATGTGCAATCGCGAATTCGAAATCGATGAACAGACCCTCACCTGCCCATTCTGCCGATGCGAGCAGTTTCGCCTTACTCACAAACCACCGGTAATAGAATCATATCAGATGTATGAATAGAATAGCGGCGTTTTGTCATTACCACTCGTAGTGAACCTTTGCAAAATTCGGTAAAATTTGGTATAAATAACCTTTAGTCCTTAGCTTTTAGCTAAAAGCTACAGACTAATAGCTAATGGCTCTTGTTTTTAGCTAATTGCTACGGACTAACAGCTAAAGACTAATTTTCCAATTAATATGAGGATTTGCTTATGGCAGGACATTCACATTGGGCAGGAATAAAGCACAAAAAGGCAGCTATC
Organism: Phycisphaerae bacterium; assembly: GCA_015486815.1. Taxonomy (GTDB): domain Bacteria; phylum Planctomycetota; class Phycisphaerae; order JAAYCJ01; family JAAYCJ01; genus S014-18. The sequence continues at coordinate 4,053 of WFQY01000444.1, forward strand.
GACAAGAAGCGTGGCAAGATATGGAGTAAGCTGGCACGAAATATAATAATGGCAGCTCGTTCGGGCGGTGGCGACCCTGCTGCTAATCTTCAGCTGCGGTATGCGATAGAAAAAGCCAAAGATGCGAATATGCCCAACGATACGATAGCGCGAGCTATTAAGCGTGGCACGGGCGAAATCGCAGGCGCAAGCGACGAAGAGGTAGTTTACGAAGGCTATGGCCCGGGCGGAGTAGCGGTGCTTGCACCGGCTCTTACGGACAATCGTAACAGAACAGCTTCGGAGGTACGCAAGATATTCGAAAAGCATAATGGCTCTCTCGGCGGAACGGGCTGTGTTGCGTGGATGTTCGAGCAGAAGGGATTGATTATCATTTCGAGCAACGACGTCAGCGAAGATAAGCTGATGGAAATTGTCCTCGAAGCTGGTGCTGAAGACATTAAGCAGGAAGGCGAGATGTTCGAGGTTTATTGTCCGACCGACTCATTCGAAGCTGTCAAAAAAGCACTGCAAGATGCAAACATCGAGATGCAGGTAGCTGAGATTACGATGATTCCCCAATCGACCGTTAAGCTCGAAGGTGACCAAGCCAAAAAGATGCTTGATTTGATGGAAGCGCTCGAAGACAACGATGATATTCAGAATGTCTATGCCAACTTCGACATGCCCGAGGAAATCTTAGCAGAAGCAGGAAAATAAAAACATTATTCAAGGTCGTATATCGAATCATCCGGGCTGATAAAGCCACAATCTTTCGTCGCTTGTACCGTAGGATAGCCAGAGGTGTATCTTCGGCGAAGTGATTTTGCGTGTCCGTCGGCGAAGCCGACGTTCGTTTTATGATTATGTCTGAAACCCTGCGTGCCGACAGCAGCGAAAGCTGTATCCGAAGGGGCTCGCATATAATTATCCGGACCACCGAAATATTGACCATCGCCAAAAATCGCACAATTGACAGGGTCGTTTATCTGAGAAACAACAGCAGGCGATTTTTTAGGCTCAATCGAGCCATGCCCAATGTAGGTGGTGTTATAGTTGTAGCCAGTGTAAGGTCTTAAATCACTCCAACCCCAGCTTCCGTTTGACTCTGTAAATGAAGGGCATTTTTGAATTTTTTCAATAGTTCCGCCTCCAACACGCCAAAGCCAGCCTGGCTCGACTCTGTTTTCGCTGTAAATATTAAAGAAATCCCAAGCCAATTCGTTCCAGTTGCTATCGTAAACGTAGGCGACGGGAAATTGGTCATCGCTGACGGAATTATAAAAGCTGACAGCTGTCAGCATCTGCTTGATATTATTTAGGCAGTACACCGTACGTGCATCTTCGCGAGCAAGAGTAAGCGATGGCAGCAGTATCGAGATGAGCACAGCGATAATCGCAACCACAACCAAAAGCTCAATTAAAGTAAAACTTTTTGA
>WFQY01000445.1 GCA_015486815.1 Phycisphaerae bacterium
ATTAAAGGTATTAGATAATAGTTGGTATAAAATCTCAAACAAGCTAAATCTATCCAAAGAAGATCGTCATTTTGTCAAAGAGATGCAGACCATTCGCAACCGATGGGCTCATGCAGGAGCAGAGGAATTTTCTGCCGATGATATGTATCGTGATTTGGATACGCTACAGCGATTTGCTATGACGATTAAGGCGAATGATGATTTTATCCGAGAGATTCAAGAGACAAAGCGATTATTAATTGCATCACAAACAAATGCCGTATATCAGCCTTTGTCCGGTAAGCAACAAATAGAAGATAAGCAAGTAACGTGTGTAGATGAATTTACGCCAGGGCAAATTGTAACTCTAAAGTCGGACCCTACGACTAAAGGTGCAGTTATAAAGGTCATACATAGCGAACCGGAAAATCGCTATGAAGTGTTTATCAATGGTCAAACGCAAATATTTTATGCATCTCAGCTACAAGCTGAAAAGCGCAAAGATGACGATTTTGATGTTTTATCTTGCGATGCATTTCATTCTTATCTTACCGCTCTTCAGATTCGGCATCCGGGATTATCGACACTCTATTCTCTCAATGCTGCTCGCGTTGATTTTATTCCGTACCAATTCAGACCTGTGCTGAAATTCATTCGCTCGGACCGACCGCGATTGCTAATAGCTGATGGTGTAGGCGTAGGAAAGACAATCGAAGCGGGACTGATTTTGCGTGAACTGCAGGCAAGGCGCGACGTTCGTTCCGTGCTTATTATCTGTCCGCGTCCGTTGGTTACCGAGCGCAAATGGCAGGTCGAAATGAAACGTTTTGAGGAAGACTTTGCTCATATTGACGGTAGCACGTTACGCTTTTGTATTAACGAAATGGATAGAGATGGAAATTGGCCTGATCGATACCGAAAAGCAATAATGCCTTACTCTCTGTTTGACGAAGCACTCCTTTATGGTGCACGCAGAGAGGGCAGACGAAGACGCAGACGTGCAAAAGGATTGCTTGATCTCGATCCGCCACCTCGATTTGATATGGTTATTGTCGATGAAGCTCATCATATTCGTAATCCTGAAACATATAGGCATAAAGCGGTTAGATTCTTTTGCGATCATGCAGAGGCGGTTTTGTTTCTGACTGCTACCCCGATTCAGCTGGGAAATGAAGATCTGTTCGTTCTACTCAATACTCTTCGACCGGATCTTATTATCGACAGGCAGAGTTTCGAGCATATGTCAGAGCCCAATCGGTTTGTAAATGAGGCTATTAGATTAGTGCGTACTCAAGAAGCGGATTGGATGAACAAAGCTCGTGAATCACTAGACAAAGCTGCTGCTACGGATTGGGGACGAAATATGTTTCGGGATAATCCGGAATTTATAACAATACGTGAGAAAATTGCGAAAAACAATATTGAGCAAGACGAACGTGTTAAGCTTATAACGGACATTGAATCGTTACATACGTTTGCAAGAATACTCAACAGAACACGTAGAAAAGACATCGGTGAATTTACGATAAGACATCCTGAAACGGTGCCTATCGAGTTTACCCCGGCCCAAAAACAGCTTCACGACGAATTACTTCGAGTGCAAGCGGAAATCTTCAGCCAGCTACATGGCGATATGAATGTGAAATTTATGATGACAACGATAAGGCGGCAAGCGGCAAGTTGTTTGTTTGGCCTTGTACCTTTTCTTGAGGATATTTTGAATCGCCACATTAACGAATTGGTATGGGAAGAGGCTGACGATGCAAGTCAAGTTCCTACCGACAGCGATATTACCCCTATAGAAGCACAAATACAGTTAATTCTGGAACAGGCACGCAACCTCGACCCCGAAGATCCTAAGCTTGATGCACTCAAAAAGATTCTCAAAGACAAGCAAAATCTACCCAACAATAAAGTAATGATATTCAGCAGTTTTAGACATACACTCAAATATCTTCATCAACATCTTATATCAAGCGGTTTTCGTGTAGGAGTGGTTCACGGAGATGTTAAAGATGAAGAACGAGCTGAGCTTCGCAATCGTTTCGAATTAGAGCGGAATAATAAAGACGCTATAGATATTATGCTGTTTTCCGAAATCGGCAGCGAAGGTTTGGATTATCAATTTTGTGATTGCATAATAAATTATGATCTTCCGTGGAATCCGATGAAAATAGAACAAAGGATCGGCCGTATAGATCGCTGGGGGCAAAAAAGTGAAAGTATAGCTATATTCAACCTGATTACGCCGGGAACGGTCGATGCGGATATTTACGAAAGATGTTTACTACGGATAGGCGTATTCGAAAGTGCTCTTGGCGGGAGTGAAGAGATACTTGGCGAGATAAATAAAGAAATACGAAATATTGCTGAAAATTTCAATCTTACCGAGCAGGAACGCAAAGAAAAGCTTCAACAATTAGCGGATAATAAAATTCGACTGATACAAGAGCAAGAAAGACTCGAGCAGCAGCAAATAGAATTATTTGGCATTCGGCTGCCCGAAGCTCAGATGAAAAAAGAAATTGACGACGCATCAAGCTTTTGGCTTACACCTCAGGCCATTCGGAATCTTGTAATACATTACTTACAAGAAAGGTGTGGCAAAGATCAAGAATTCATTCTCGGAGAAAAACCGCTTAAGACTTTGCGCCTTTCACAACAAGCCCGTAGCCTATTATTAGAGGATTTCCACAAGATATCTATGAAGAATACATCGGGCTATCGTCAATGGGAACAGTGGCTTAAAGGTAGCGACCCTCATCTGCCTATAACCTTCGATGCGAACTGTGCATCCAAAAATCCTAAAGCTGCTTTTATTATGCCACTCCATCCTTTGGTAAAACGGGCAGCTAAGTCTTTCGATACTTCTAAACGCATCATCACAACATTAAAAGTCAATGACAAGTCAGTAGCGAGCGGCAACTACCTGTTTACTATTTATCAGTGGCAATTCCATGGCATAAAGGAAGATGTCGTTTTGCAGCCTATAGCGAACTCGGAAGAGATAACCAAGCAATTGGATAAGCTCCTTGAAAAAGCACAAGAGGATTCGATTAATCCTGATGAACTTCCGAAATTATCCGCGTGGGAAGAGCTCGATGTGCATCATCATCGCCTCTGGTCAGAAGCGAAAGAAAAACATCATCGTCAGACGCGTGAGATTGCTCAGTATAAACGAGAGAGCCTGACAACAAGCCATAGAGCAAGGATAGCTTTGCTGCAAGACCAACTCGAAAGAGCGACGGATGATAGGATCAAACGTATGCGTCAATCGCAGATAGACACAGCTGAAGCTGACTATGCTCGTAGAATTCAGGAGTTAGATATTGCTATGGAGCGAGCGGACCTCACCGCCCAACCGGTAGCTTATGGAATAATAAAGGTGGAGTAATAGTATGGACAAAAGAAAATTAATTGAGAAAATTCGGGACGATTATAGCTACAAAGGAGATAATGAACGAATCTGGCAGGGCTATGCCGAGAGCATTAAGATACTTGCTGAAGATTTATATGCTAAAGATACTCATTTTATTTTTGAACTTATTCAAAATGCAGAGGACAATGATTATGAACAAGATGTTCGCCCTGCACTTCGTTTTACTCTTAAAGATATCAAGCTTGAGGGAAAACAGCAAACAGCGTTAATTGTCGAAAATAACGAACGAGGGTTTCAAGAAGAACATGTCAATGCAATATGC
>WFQY01000446.1 GCA_015486815.1 Phycisphaerae bacterium
AAAAGCCGACGATAAACGAAGAATAAATCGAATTGCGAAAATATATTTTTCAGTAATTCAATCATTATCCTGCCGAGGTATCCCCTCGAACAATGCAGTTCCTATCCGTACGATGGTCGCTCCCGATTCGACCGCTATCTGATAATCCTGACTCATACCCATCGAGAGATGCTCGAATTCTTTTCCCAGCCGAAATTCCATTTTTGTTTCCAGAAAAACTTCATAGAGCCTCTCGAAGGTCGGACGCGTCGTTTCCGGATCGTCTGTCATAGCTGCCATCGTCATCAACCCGCGAACACGCACGAAATTAAGCGATGAAATTTGGTCGATAAAATGTCCGACAGCTGCCACCGGCAATCCGAATTTTTGAGGCTCGCCAGAACAATTCACCTCTATCAATATATCCTGCACCTTATTGAGCTTCTGCGCACGATTATTTATCTCTTCCACAAGTCTGAGATTATCAACCGAGTGAATCAAGCCAACTACGGGCAGCAATTGCTTTACCTTATTACGTTGAAGATGTCCTATCATATGCCAATCGGGCTCGGGAAGCTGTCTGCCGTGCAGGAGTATAGGCATTCGTGAAAGCTGTTCCGAGATAATCCCTGCTCGCTGAACAAGTTGCTGAACTCGATTTTCACCGAGAGATGTTTGGCCAAGCTCGAGCAACGCACGAATAGCATCGAGACCGACAGACTTGGTAACCGCTATTAGCTTAACCTCGTTCGGGTCTCTGCCAACACGTTCAGCAGCTTCTGCGATTCTTTCCTTTACCTTCGAAAGATTCGCAGATATTATCTTTTTCATATCGGTTGTAGAGCCTGACGCCGGCGATTCCATATCAAATTTTCCGCAAAATATACGTTTACACTACTTGCACCTAAAATCCGCTTTTGCAAGCAAAACCGCTACACATAAAGCATACCCCGAATAATATCAATAATCAAGTACACGTTGAAATATTTGTAACCGAGAATATCGTTACCGGCCTATAAGATCTTCAACAAAACTCACAGCCATATCCGTCGAAACGGATTCGTCAGTAACCGGATCGGATATTCGCAAATAACTATCGGGAACCACAAACAAAACATCACGCCCGGAAGCTAACTCGAATGAAGATTTTATCTCACCCATCCATTCGTCAAGATGGTTGCTCGTAAAGCTATTAACGTGAAACAGTATGTCCACAACTTTTGCTTTCGACCATTTAGATGCGCCCTTTCGGATTCGCTCGATAACATAATTCGTATGTTTCCGCTCATCAGCAAATCCATTTAAATTCCGATTAAATTTTGTATGGACATTAGTGCCTATCCAATCGCCACTGTCTATATCAAAACCATGATATGTCCATCCGAGCCAAAACGAAACATTTTCTCCCTCTATCCATCCTTTCCCCATTCCGCCATAGGGCTGACGAAAAATCTTAGTGAAATAATCGCTTTGCTTCGCACCGATGATGTTCATAACATCATCAATAAAATTTTTTAATCTCAACAAATCGGCGAACATTTCCGTTTTTCCTATCGACGGAATATTCAGCAACGATGTCCATATCATAAAATCGTGGCTATATGCGTGATACCCTAAAATGTGCCCCCGTTGATGGATAGATTCGATTCCCTTCGCATACAAACGTTTTAGCTCATCAGTAGGAGCGGTATTTCCCGGTCCCAAGATGTAAAAAACAGCTTGTGCATTATGGTTCGCCAACGTATCCAATATCCGATTCAACGGTTTAAGAAAGACTTCTTTGTTTTCGCTGTCGTTTTTTAATATATCGGACGCGGATACTTCTTCTCCGATTGGCCCATCGTCAAAAGTCAACACCACTGCAATCTTACCCGAAGGCACATCATTCGGTATAGGCGCATTGCATCCACAACAGGCAAACAAACCGCACACGAAGATTGCCGCCAAGATAGGCTCTCTTTTGATCATCATATTTTTTATTAATCAGGTATTGTTTTGTTACTTTGTTAATGGAAGTCCACCAATGAGAACATCCATTATTGTTATTACTCAAAC
>WFQY01000447.1 GCA_015486815.1 Phycisphaerae bacterium
CTGTTTGGTGTGATAAAAGATACAATGCCAATTCATATGGATCTAAGCTTCTGGGAAGCATACTTGGCCAACGTGTGTTTACATTTCCAAAATCGGTATATACCGTTTTAGATTGTATTCACGCAGTTACTCAAGAAGTTAAACAAGCTACTGTTCTCGATTACTTTGCTGGTTCGGGTACGACGGGACATGCGGTTATCAATCTCAATCGTGAAGATGGAGGCAGACGTAAATTTATCCTTGTCGAGATGGGCCAGTATTTCGATACGGTGCTTTTGCCGCGTATCAAGAAGGTAACATTTAGCCCGGAGTGGAAAGACGGCAAACCCAAACGAATGGCAACGAAGGAAGAGGCTGAGCGAAGTCCGCGGATAATCAAATATCAACGGCTGGAAAGCTACGAGGATGCCCTCAACAATATTTCATTCGAGGATGAAAAAGGGCAGACAAAGCTAATCCAGTTCGATGATTATCTGCTTAACTATATGCTTGAGTTTGAGACCAAAGGCAGCGCGACGTTTTTGAATATCGAGAAGCTGGCAACGCCATTCAGTTATAAGCTGATCCTGCAGGAAGGACAGGAAACCCAAGAAAGCTATGTCGATCTGCCTGAGACGTTCAACTATCTACTCGGCCTGCACGTAAAGAGTCGTAAAGTTTATAACGACGATGGCAGGAAATATCTTGTCTATAAAGGAACGATTGACCATAAGGAAATAACGGTTATCTGGCGTCAAACTAAGGATTGGGAAAAGAAAGACTTCGAGCGGGATAAGAAATTCGTTGCCGACAAGAAGCTGACAGAAGGTGCAGAGGAAATTTTTGTTAACGGCGATAGTTTCATACCAAAAGCCAGATCCCTTGATCCGGTATTCAAGAGAAGAATGTTTTCGGGAGCGGAGGCGTAGCGGATGGCCAGAAACGGTAACAATCAATATGTTAAGCTGGAAAACCGGCTTGTACTTCTGGCGTGGATCAGGGACTTGCTGGGTTATAAGGATAATCGTGAGCTTCTTACGGATATTAAGCAGGCAGATGAGGGCTGGGACTCGTACGGTAGAAGTTATGTATATCATCGTCTGGTCGGGCGGGGAGATAAATTGCAAATACCATTGCCTGTACTTGGCAGATATGACGACAATATCAAATCACATATCAAGGCGATAAACGCCGGCCGACCCGAGCCGATTACATTTAGATATTTTCAATATTTGGCAGCGCTTTTTGCGGAAATTTTTCTGGATAGATATTTCAATCACAGGAAAAAGCTGCTTTCCGATTTGAATAGGTTCGTTGCCAGCAGAAACGCAAGAAAAAATTTCGGAGAAATAGCTGATCCGACTTTTAGCGAAAGCGATTTGAATAAGCTGGCCTTTTGGATGGCGACTGGTAGCGGCAAGACATTGATAATGCATATCAATTACCGTCAGTTTCTACATTACAACAATACTGAGCTTGACAATATCTTACTTATCACACCTAACGAAGGACTGAGCGACCAGCATATAGAAGAAATGATACTTTCGGGAATCCCGTGCGAGAAATTCAATCTCGAAGAAAGTGGCCTGAAGTTGAGTGATAAGAATACCGTACGTGTAATAGAAATCACCAAACTGGTGGAAGAAAAAAAAGGCGGCGGAATAAGTGTTCCTGTCGAAGCATTCGAGGGCAACAACTTAATTTTCGTTGACGAAGGACATAAAGGCAGTGGCGGACAGGCATGGAAAAGTTTCAGAGACAGATTGGGGCAGAGTGGTTTTACTTTCGAATATAGTGCTACATTCGGTCAGGCATTAAATGCCACGAAAAAAGATAAACTCACCGAGGAATACGGCAAGGCGATAGTATTCGACTATTCCTACAAGTATTTTCACGGAGATGGATTCGGGAAAGACTTCCATATCTTAAATCTCAAGCAGGAAACCGGCGAAGAGAAAACACAGAAGCTATTATTGGGCAACTTGCTGAGTTTTTACGAACAGCAGAAGTGCTATAATGAGCAATACGATAAGATTAAACCTTATAATCTGGAAAAGCCGTTGTGGGTATTTGTTGGCAGTACGGTAAATGCCGTTTATACGGAAAACAGGCAAAAGCGTTCTGATGTCTTAACGGTGGCAAGGTTTCTGCATAAGTTCTTAGAGAATAAAAATCACTGGGCTATCGAGGGAATAAAAGAAATCATCGAAGGCAAGACCGGCTTGATAGACTCACAAGGCGAGGATGTTTTTGCGGGACATTTCGAATATCTCAAAGGCGCCAAGTTCCCACCGGAGCAGATATACAGCGAAGTGTTAAGCAGGGTTTTTAATGCTGCATCAGGCGGGGCACTACATATATGTGATATACGGGGCAGTTCGGGCGAGCTCGGATTGAAGGTAGGAGGAACAGAACATTATTTCGGGCTTATTTACATAGGCGATACGAACAAATTCAAAAAACTGGTCGAAGAAGATAATTCTGGAATCATTTTGGAAGAGGATGCTATCGGTGGTTCATTGTTTGACAGTATAAACGAGCCGGAAACTCGGATTAATGTGCTTATAGGTGCGAAAAAGTTCATGGAAGGCTGGAATAGCTGGCGGGTATCGAATATGGGCTTGCTTAATATCGGCAGGAGCGAAGGTTCGGAGATTATCCAGTTATTCGGCAGAGGTGTAAGGCTCATGGGATTAAACAGGAGTCTCAAACGAAGTTCCGCTATAGATAGCAAACATCCCGAACATATTCAGCTATTGGAAAGATTAAATATATTTGCTGTACGGGCAAATTATATGGCCCAGTTCCGTGAATATCTGGAAAGAGAAGGCGTAGAAACCGAAGGTTATGTTGAACTGCCGCTGGCTATCAAGCCAAACAAGGACTTTTTGAATAAAGGTCTGATAGTGCCGAGAATTCCCGAAGACCGCAGCTTTGCAGATGAGTATGATATTATATTACAGCCAGACAAAGACGCTAAAGTTTCTGTAGATATGTCATTGACAGTCGAATCTATGCGAAGCGAAAACAGTGTGGTAACTACTGTAGCGATGAAGGCTGGCCAGGAACAAACAATTCCGGATGAAAGTCTTGGTTTGTTGGATTGGGAACAAATTTACTTGGAATTGTTGGAATATAAAGAGAACAAAGGATTTGAAAATCTGGTAATATGCGCTGATGCTCCTAAAAAAATACTACAATCACACGACCCTAAGCTATACAAGTTGATAGCTGATGAGTCGGTAGTTAACCCAAAAAATTTAATGGACGTCGATGCCTTATATGAAGCGGTAACATCTATATTACGAAAGTACGTGGATAAATTTTACCGCATTTGTCAACAACGCTGGGATTCTGAGAACATGGCTTATACCGAAATCAACGTCAGCGATCCGAATTTCAAAGATTATCTTGTCAAAATACCGCGAAGTGAACGGGAACTTATAACGGCAATAAAGGAGCTTATTGACGAAGGTCAGCGTATTTATAATCAGGAAGTAAATGATTTGCCCAATATACATTTTGATCGGCATTTGTATCAACCCTTACTTGTGGAAAAAGGGGGCAAAATCAAGAGCGTTCCACCGGGCTTGAATGATAGTGAATTACGGTTTGTAAAGGATATGAGACGCTTTGTCAGGGAGGAAAAAGATAAATCTCTGGCAAATAAAGAAATTTTTCTACTTCGAAATTTAAGCAGGGGCAAGGGTATAGGCTTTTTCGAAAGTGAGGGATTTTTCCCGGATTTTATTCTTTGGATCAAACACAAAGACAAACAGCGTGTGATATTTGTCGAACCGCACGGTATGAAACAGGAAAAGGCATACTGGACGGACGACAAAACAAGATTGCATGAACGTCTGGCTGAATTAGCCGAGAAGTGGGGAGAAAAAGCAGGTTTGAAAAATGTAGAACTTGATTCTTATATAATATCGGCAACACCTTATGATGAACTTGTCGAATATTACGGCGATGGAAAATGGACGAGAGCACAATTTGCGGAGAACCATATCTTATTTATGGACAATACGTCAGGCTACTCATATCTGAAGACTTTGTTTTCGAACATATAAGAATAAATATCTTAGCTATAACTAAACAACGAAACATAATCATTAATGGCAAAATGGAGGTTTAGTATGCCGCTACCCAAAGATAACGATATTTTATTTCGTGATTCCCAAGGCTATCAAGCTATTTATCACGACGATGAAAATGGCGGCTATGTAACCTATAAACGCTATCGTGACCAAAAGTATCAGTATCTTACCGCAGAAAAAGCCGCTGAAAAAATTTTAGCCGGTAAAGAAATAAAAGAAAGTTACATCGAAAAACTGACGGTTGACGAATTCAAGAAAGTTACAGACAAACTAAGCACCAACAATTTTATTAAAACCGGCAAGACATTTCCTATATACACATTGAAACAACC
>WFQY01000448.1 GCA_015486815.1 Phycisphaerae bacterium
ACGCACGTTTCGGGTATGGGGTTTGTTGATAATCACCCCGACGGTTTATTTGGCGAGGATAAAAATATTTACAAAAACCCGTTCAGTAACGAAGTGATGCTCTGTAAAATGTCCGACGGTAGCATCGCCAGATTCGGTGAGTTTAGGCGTATAGGTCATCCTGGCGAAGTGCGGATGAGTATGTACGGCACGGAAGGTTCATACGAAGAGCAATATAACAGTAAAATATGGGTAACCAAAGAGCGAAACAAATTTACAGATTTAGCTGACCTACTCGGTACGGTGGAAGAAAAAGCGGTTTATACCGTTGATAAGGACAGTGATGTTGTCGGTGGTGATTGGTTGGACGCTTCGACATCGAAAATACATCCCGTTGATATCCTGCCTAAGGAATACGAAGGCCTGCCAAATGGACACAAAGGCTCGCATCAATTTTTGATTCACGAGTTCGTAACGTCGTGTGTAAATAAAACTCAACCAGCAAATAATGTCTGGCAGGCAGCTCGATATCTGATTCCCGGCCTGATTGCGCACAAATCCGCTGTGCGGGGCGGCGAGCTTATGGAAGTACCGGATTTCGGAAATTCTCCAAGGTAAGACATAAAACATTTATAATTCAAGCATAATTCAGGAAAGGACAAATTATGGCGAAGAAGGTAATCAAAGTTGGTGTTATCGGCGTTAGACGTGGTGGCAGTTTTGCTCGAAGTGCGGGCCTTGTCGGGATGAAGCTCGTCGCGATATGCGACAAGTGGGAAGAAAAACTCGAGCAGGTCGGCAAAGAGCTTAAGGTTGCTACTTATACCGATTATGACAAATTTCTGGAACACGATTTCGATGCTGTCATACTTGCGAACTATTTTAATGAGCATGCGCCGTTTGCAATCAAGGCACTCAAAGCTGGCAAGCACGTAATGAGTGAAACGTCAGCCTGCTTTACAATAGCTGAGGGCATCGAGCTTATCGAGACGGTCGAAAAGACAGGGAAAATTTATATGTTCGCTGAAAATTACCCCTATATGCTTTTCAATCAGGAGATGAGAAAAATATATCAATCGGGACGGATTGGTTCGTTTATGTATGGCGAGGGTGAATATGTGCATCCGATGAGTGCCGATCAGCAGATGGGAATTTCGTGCGGACTTTATCATTGGCGCAATTGGCTGCCTGCGACTTATTATTGTACGCACGCGATGGCACCTATAATGTTTATTACCGATACGATGCCTGTGCAGGTAAACGGATTTGTTATTCCCCGCCCGCAAGACGATCCGGTATATCAGCGAACCGTTCGCATAAACGATGCTGCTTCGGTTATAATAGTTAAAATGAATAATGGCGCTTATGCGAAATTACTGCAAGTATCCTTGCGGGGGCATAGCGTCTGGGTGCGTATCCACGGAGCACGCGGACAGATGGAAAATATGCGTTGGGGAGATAAAAATTTCGTTCGATTGATTCGCGAACAATATCACGAACGACAGACCGAGCCTGTCGAGCAAATATATAAACCCGAATTTCCTCCTTATGCGAAGGCAGCCTATTCAGCAGGGCATGGCGGCGGCGATTTCTTTATGAATTATCATTTCGCCGAGGCAATTCGCAAAAACGAACCGCCATATTGGAATGTTTATCGTGGGGTCGGGTGTTCTATCGTGGGGATACAAGCTTATCGTTCCGCTTTGAAAAATTCCCGTGCGATAGAAATTCCCGATTTGAGCAAATCATCTGTGCGTAAGAAATATAAAAACGATAATTGGCGTCCCGACCCGAAAAAGGGCAATCCTTGGCCGAGTATTTTGGGAAAACGCAAACCGAGCAAGCAGGGTTTGGAATACGCCGAAAAGGTATGGAAAAAGGTAGGCTATGAAGGAGAATAATAAAATGTCTCAGCTTAATTTCGGTATTGTCGGAGCATGTAGGCGTGGCGGAGGATTCAAATCGGGTTGCGATGCGGTTGGCGTCAATATAAAAGCTGTCTGCGATATAAATGCAGATGATTTGGACGAGGCAGCTAATCGGCTTGGTGCGCAAGAAGAATATATCGAGTACGAAGAGATGCTCGAAAAATCCGATATCGATGCGGTTATCATCGGCACGCCTATGCACCTTCATACGCCACAAGCGATTTTGGCACTCGAGCGAAATATTCACGTGCTAAGCGAAGTGCCAGCAGCTGTTTCTGTTGAAGAATGCAAATCGCTTGTGCAATCAGCTAAACGAAGTGAAGCTGTTTATATGATGGCTGAGAATTATACATATATCAAGCCAAATGTCTTGGTAAGGGAGTTGGTAAAACAAGGTTTGTTTGGGCAGGTGTATTATGCGGAGGGTGAATATCTGCACGAGCTTAAAGAACTTAACGAAAAGACCCCTTGGCGGCGCAAATGGCAGACGGGAATTGACGGCATAACCTACGGTACGCATAGTTTGGGGCCGATTTTGCAATGGATGCCGGACGATAGGGTTGTAAGAGTATGTTGTGAAGGTAGCGGACATCATTATCGCGACCCGCGAGGCGATGAATATGCTCAGGACACGTCGGTTATGCTTTGTAAGACAGCGAAAGGCGCATTGATAAAGATTCGTGTTGATATGATTTCTGATCGTCCGCACGCAATGACGAATTATCAGCTTCAGGGCACGGACGGCTGTTATGAGTCATCGCGTAACGGTCTGACGGACAGAGCTAAAATCTGGTTGAGAAGTCTCGCTAAAGAGATAAAATGGCTTGATGTTGAGACGCTGATGAATTTAGATTGGTTTGCGGAAAAATATCTTCCCGCAGGCTGGCGTAATCCGCCTAAGGAAGCGTTGCAAGCGGGGCATGGCGGTGGTGATTATTTTGAAATACTCGATTTTGTCAATGCTATTGAAGGAAAAGCCCCCGTACCCATCGGTATTTATGAAGCGATGGATATGACGCTGCCCGGGCTTATAAGCCAACAATCGATTAGCGAAGGTGGCAGATGGATTGATGTTCCCGATGCGAGAGACTGGTAGATAAAAGAAAGGAAAAATCAAAAATGTTATTTGAAATTACGGATACTGATCGGCGATGCTATGAAAATGAGCTCAAAGATTTTCTGCCCGAAAAAATTATCGATATTCACACGCAC
>WFQY01000449.1 GCA_015486815.1 Phycisphaerae bacterium
CAGTATAATCAGAGCCCGACAAGAAGGATTATCGGGCGTATTATATAAACCTTTCAAGGTAGATGAATTTTTATCACTTCTCAGAGAAGTGGTGCGTGAATCGAAAACAAGCTAATATATTCTTTGACAGTTACCCTTCTCCCCCACAAAATTATCGGACCGGTAAAATTTTGCAATTTAAATGATATCTTTATGGTATTCATAAAGTTTTGATGTAGAATTTTTTATTTATTATTAAATTGGCGTTATTAAACAACCGAAAATATAATGGTAAACAATCTGTATTGTAGGAGAGGTATTGTAAATTATGGCTATGGTAACTGCATCGACTAATCCGAAAGTGTTAAAAGCCGTTCAGAAGGTAGCTCAGATTGCAACCCTTCCCGAGGTAACGACTAAGATAATTCAGCTTGTTGAAGATCCGAAATCCACAGCCAAAGATCTTCAAAATGTTATAAAATATGATGTCGCTCTTTCCGCAAAAATTTTAAAAGTAGTAAATTCGGCATTTTACGGATTGCCTCGACAGGTTGGAAGTGTTGACCGTGCTATTATTCTTTTGGGATTAAGCACCGTAAAAAATATAGCTGTTGCAACTTCGATGGTCAAACTCTTTGCGGGAAAGAAAATTTCGTCACGATTTACATCCAAAGACCTTTGGCTTCATAGCCTCGCTTGCGGTGTGTTTTGTAAAACGATATCAAATGTACGCGGAAAAGAAGGAGCGGACGAAATCTTTGTTGCAGGCCTAATGCACGATCTCGGATTGCTTGTTGAGAAGCAAGTTTATCCCGACAAACTCGCAACCGCTGTTGATGAAGCCACAATAAACGGCAAAGTGATTTACGAAGTAGAAAGGGAAATTTTCGAAGCTGACCATCAGGAGTTCGGCTCAGCGTTATCAGCTAAGTGGAAATTTCCACACCTATTTCAGCTTGCTACCGGTTATCACCATCATCCATTCAAGGTTTCCGACCAGCAGCTTGAAATAACCGCTACTGTTCATCTTGCCGACATACTCGCTTATAAGAAAAAAATCGGTTTGCATTTCGAGAATGTCAATTTCGATACCAAGGTGCTGGATGTACTCGAACTTACCGATCAGCAAATTGCAGATATCTACGATAGCTTCGATGAAAAATTCAAAGCTGCCGAGAATGTGATGAGATAAATCGAACTTTTCAATTTTCCTTAGACTCCTGCGATTTTTATTGCATAAGTTGCGCTGTGTGCGCATATTTTGCGCTGCGATTAATCTTACCTGAAATTCCTTGCCTAAATTAATGAATTTCACATTTTACCGTGTATTGGGCTTTTCTCGCCAAAATTTCGCTATTTCCAAATCATCATAAAAAAACTTTTTCGTTATGGCACGGTGATTGCATTCTTTTATCCTGCAGTCGGCGGAGTACCGACAGATACGGAGTCATGGATGATGAAAAATCATTTACACAACGAAACAGATAAGACATCCGTCAGCGAAGATTATCTCGCTTGGAACGATGTCCGTAATATTGCGCGGCGTGTAATACGAGCTGCCAATTTGGCGGTTATGGTACACGGCGAGCTTGATACTTTTACCGACAAACGGAAACAAACGGAAGACAAAGAAGAGAAATTGACGGGATAACGGAAAATGCTTTACGGAGTATATCTATCAGCAGCAGGAATGGCGTTAAATCAACATCGGCAGGATGTGGTAGCGAATAATCTTGCCAATGTGAATACGCCAGGATTCAAGCGAGATTTAGCTGTCTTTAAACAGCGTCCTCTCGAAGCAAAGCCAGGCTCGATGGATTATCGATTTTTACCGTCATATCTGAAATCCGCTACAGGCGGGCCTTTCGTGCAAAATGTTTATACCGATTTTTCACCGTCAGCGGTGGAGCATACGGGTAGAAATTTGGATATAGCGATAGATGGCGATGGTTTTTTGATGGTCAAAGACGGCAAGGAAATTAAACTTTCTCGCGATGGTAGGCTCGCTGTATCGAATGGTAAACTTGTCCGCCAGAGCGATGGAAGGGAAATTCTTGATGCTGATGGCAAAGCGATAGATCTCGGAGAAGAAGTATCAGCGAAGGATATAAAAATCGATTCGCAGGGCGGAATATGGGCGAAGGGATATCGAATAGCTCAGATTGGAGTGGTTAACGTTGCTAACAAAACTCAGCTCAGAAAGGCAGGCGCAGGACTGTTTGACACTGCTGGCCAAAAATATTATCCGAAATCAGCTTCGGTAATTTCCGGAGCGATAGAATCGAGCGGAATTGAACCCGCTAAGGAACTCGTGGAAATGATAAAGACATCACGCAGCTTCGAGTTAAATGCAAAGATGCTTTCGATGCAGGATGAAACTCTCGGCAGGCTTATAGACGAATTACCCAGACTTTAATGAGGAGTAATAAGCGATGACAATGACGGCGATGAATACAGCTGCTACTGGCTTAGAGGCACTGTCTGTCAAACTCGATGTCATTGCCAATAATCTCGCCAATGTTAATACTACCGGATTTAAGCGTTCGAGGGCAAATTTCGAAGATCTGCTATATCAGGTCAGACGAGAGCCCGGCGTCGAAAATTCCCTCGGTAACGTAAGCCCAGCGGGTATCGAAGTCGGAACGGGAGTAAAACTCAGCTCGACACAATTGCTTACCGATCAGGGCAGCTTTCAAAATACCGGCAGAAATCTCGACCTTGCAATCGATGGGCAGGGATTTTTCAAGGTGAAAGTCTTCGATGATATGGGCAGAAACGGTATCGGATATACACGTGCGGGAAATTTCTTTGTAAATGCAAACGGTGAGCTCGTTCTCGGAAATCGCAATGGCTTTACGCTCGAACCATCGATAACCATACCCGAAGATTATACATCGATAGCGATTACTTCCGACGGCAGAGTGAATGTTACCACGCCAGGCAGCTCTGCACCGGAAGAAGTAGGACAGATTGAACTGGCGAGATTTGTCAATCCCGAAGGTCTCCTTGCGAGGGGGCAAAACGTCTTTGTTGAGACAGACGCTTCCGGTCCGCCTATCGAGGGTAATCCGACGGAAGATGGTTTTGGCTCGATTGTTCAAGGTTCGCTTGAAGCGTCTAACGTCGAACCGGTACACGAGCTTGTCGATTTGATTCAGACTCAGCGGTCATTCGAGCTCAACAGCAAAACGATACAGGCATCGGATGAGATGCTCCAAATAGTAAGTCAGCTTAAACGGTATTAGGATAAATGAATAAAGTCGTAAATCGGACAATTCGAAATCTCGTTCAAGTTGCTTTTGTCGCACTGTTAGCGGTGCCTACGTTGGCAGCTGATAAGCAGGCTAACGGTATTACGGAAATTCGGCTCTGGCCTGCTGCTACGGTGGATAATGATGAGATAAAACTTTCGCAGATAGCAACTATCACCGGCAATAGCTCGGATGCAATTGCGATAAAATCGTTGTCCGTATCAATACCGATTGCTGGCAGAACCGATTTTGCCATTCGTGCTTGGCAAATAGCACATCGGATTGCAGACGCAGGCTTCGACCCTGCAAATATTCGCATCACCGGTGCTGCACGATGCAAAATTCACATTGTAAAAGACACGCAAAATATATCAAAACCTGTCATCGACGATACGACAATCGACGGTCAGGTTAATCGGGCTCCGAGGGCGTCGCTTGAAGCGAAAATCAGAAAAATGATCTGCGAGCGGTTGCGGAAATATGTCATTGCAGGAAAATACAAACTGAAGATCGAATTTAATCCTGTCGTTCGTGATTTGCTCGCTCTGAGTAGTCCAGCGTATCAATTTGACATTCGTCCGCAAAAGAGAAATCAGAAGTGGACGGGGCTGGTCGGCTTGAAGGTACGTGTACTCAAAGGTGGCCAGATTATTCAGACC
>WFQY01000450.1 GCA_015486815.1 Phycisphaerae bacterium
CTTCCATCGCTCACAAATATATCGGCAGAAATAATCCACGTCTATTCATATCAGCTATCGAGCATAAAATCACGGGAGAGGAGATAAACTCCGAAGAAGTCGAGCGATTTTTGACCGCGATAGAAAATGCCGAATTCGATGATGTATGGGAGCAACCCGAATCACCAGGCTGGCTTTACCAGTATTATCTTGCACCCGAACTTGATATTTTCCGTTCGCAAAGTGCACCGAAAGTGCGAAGCTCTCAGCTTGCTATGCGAACTCATCAATGTACGCCACGATGGATAGCTGACTTTTTAGCTCAAAACACGATAGGCAGATATTGGTTAGAAATGCA
This sequence comes from Phycisphaerae bacterium, assembly GCA_015486815.1. Lineage (GTDB taxonomy): Bacteria > Planctomycetota > Phycisphaerae > JAAYCJ01 > JAAYCJ01 > S014-18. Next base: position 338 of record WFQY01000450.1, read on the forward strand.
TCCCGATAGTAGATTGATTGATTCTATGCCTTATTTTGTGTCAACGAAAAATAAAGTTCATAGGACGGTTAAGCCTGCAGGTGAGATAAAAATTCTCGACCCCGCCTGCGGAGCGATGCCTCTCGGACTGTCAGCCTTCGATCTGTTAGAGCTAATCTATAGAGAAGAAATGGAAAACGCTGGCAGAGCTAATTGGCCAGCTAATCCGACGATAAAATCTCTTAGCAAAATTCATTCCGCTATAATCAGGAATAATCTCTTTGGGATTGATATTGATGAAAACTCTATTGAACTAAGTCGATTATCTCTATCGATGAGAACGAAAAATCAAAATTGTATTAAGTTGAATGTTATCCGCGAAGATACTCTCAGAAAAAATTTATGGTATCATCTAAAAAGTAAAGACTGGCCGACAAAATTCGATATTATTCTACTTAATCCGCCTTATCTTGATAAACGCGATTATAACAAAAAATTAAAATCGTTTATGAGTTCGAATTACGGAGCTACGGGAAAAAATCTTTATACCGCTTTTCTTATCCGTGCGATAGACCTACTCACTGAAAGGGGATTGATAGGCGCGATTACGCCTCAAACATTTATGTTCATCAAATCATATAAGCCGCTGCGTGAACTATTATTGAAGCAAGCGTCTATCGACGTGCTCGTTCATACCGGCCTGAACACCTTTGCCGATGCGGTTGTCGATTGTGCGTTTTATGTGATGCGTAAGGGAAAATATCCACGAGCGAAGGGATGTTTTATCAAGCTTACCGACCCGCCAAAACCCGCTGACAAGCAAAAGATATTACTCAAAAAGATAAAGACGATTGATAACAAAAAAACCGATGGGATTTACTGTGTTGGCTCAAGGGATTTTGAATTTCTTCCGGGAAATGTCTGGGTATATTGGATACCCGATAGTATTCGTCATCTGTTTCGCAAATTGTGCGGACTCGCCGAAGTCGCGGAAATAAGACAGGGGTTAGCTACCACCGACAATAAACGATTCGTCCGATATTTCTGGGAAATACCACGCGAGAAAATAAAAGCTGACTGTAGGGATATTAACGATGCGAAGCATTCGGGGGCAAAGTGGTTTCCTTACATCAAAGGTGGCAGTTATTGCAAGTGGTTTGGCAATCGTCAGCTAATCGTCAATTGGCAGGATAACGGGCGGGAAATCAAAGAAGAAATTATCAAGCGTTATCCTTATCTCAAAGGCAAATGGGAATGGGTCGCCAAAAATTCCGATTTTTATTTTCGTGAGGGAATCACATATTCATATCTGACTTCAGGCAGATTCAGTGCGAGATATATGCCTGCGGGTGCAATTTTCGATGTAGCTGGCTCTGCGATTTTTGCTCGCAATAGCGATGAGTTATATGCATTGCTCGGTATATTGAATTCAAGCTGGGCTGGCTTTGCGTTAAGCCTAATCAATCACACGGTGAATTTTCAGATAGGCGATTTGAAAAAGTTACCTATTCCGGACAACCTTGACTCGAAGGATTTGATACATTATGTCAAACGGGCTATCACATTAAGCCGACGGCTTGACAGTGTCGAAGAAACATCATTTGATTTCGTTGCGTCGGCCGATTGGACTGATGGGCTAGCACGCATCGCTGATATGCACCGCGAATTGCAATCGCTTCAAGAAAAAATTGACAGATGCGTATTCGAGCTTTACGGAATATCGAATAAAGACAAAAAAATGATAAACGAAGCAGCTGATACGAAAGATGAATATCAACAAATTTCGCTCGAAGAGCTTGCATATCGATGGGTTTCGTTTGCGATGGGTATAGCGTTCGGGCGGTTTAAGATTAAAAAAAACGTGCCGAAAATCAAAGATGCTTTCGTTCCGATTCTTCCCGACGATAATAAAGGTCTTGCGAAAATCCTGCGAGAAATTTTAATTGCGATACACAGCGAGGATAAAGCTGAGCAGATAATAAATCATCTCGATAGCGGGGGAAAATTGAGCGAATATCTTAAAGGACAATTTTTCCGTCAGCATTATAAGCATTACAGATATAGGCCTGTATATTGGCTTATACGAAAAAATAGTGAGTTGATGTGCTGTTTTTATCATCGTCTCGATAGGTGGTGCGATTTTGATGATGGGATAGCTACTAATATCGAAAAAGTCTGTCCCGAGTGGGATGGAAAGAAATTTCCGTTTCCGATAGATTGGCAATATTTGTGAAGAGTGCAGAAAATATCCTCATACATAGTATTTGCATCTTGACAATTTCCTCTTTTGCGATTATCAAGAAATATTTAATGGGAATTTGCAAAATGCAAAAATCCCGATTGACATGTAGGGGCAGACCTATGTGTCTGCCCAAAAATTAGGGCGGACACGCAGGTCCGCCCCTACGGATTTGCATTTTGCAGAAGTCTATGTGTAAATGTCTTTTTAAGAGAAAGGAGACAAA
>WFQY01000451.1 GCA_015486815.1 Phycisphaerae bacterium
TATCATAACAGCATACGGGTCGATAGATTCCGCTGTCGAGGCGATGAAAATAGGGGCGTATGATTATCTGACTAAGCCCATAATAGATGATGAGCTGAAATTTACGCTTCAGCGTGCAGTTCGTCAGCAGGCACTGCAAGCGGAAAATATCGCACTCAAGCGTCAGCTCAAATCGCAAATCCAATGTGGTCAGCTAATCGGACGTGATGCCAAGATGCAAAAAGTATTCGAGCTGATAAGGGTTGTTTCCGCTACCTCTACCAATGTGCTGATTACGGGCGAATCGGGTACGGGAAAGTCGATGGTAGCACGCGAAATACATCGTCAGAGTCCGCGTAAAGATAAGCCTTTTATCGAAGTTAGCTGCGGCGCTATTCCCGAAACGCTGCTCGAAAGCGAATTGTTCGGCCATACCAAAGGCTCATTTACCGGTGCTATTGCTGATAAGCAGGGAAGATTTTTGGCAGCTGACAAAGGGACGATATTTTTGGACGAAATTGATTCCGCTTCGCCTGCATTGCAAGTAAAGTTGCTGCGGATATTGCAGGAGCGGCAATTCGAGCCTGTCGGGGCAAATAAGACGATAACCGTCGATGTGAGAGTTATAGTAGCTACCAATAAAGACCTTAAAAAGCTCGTCGAGCAGGAAAAGTTTCGCCAAGATTTATATTATCGGATAAATGTTGTCAATATTCCGCTGCCTGCTTTGCGTGAACGAGCGGGAGATATACCGCTACTGGCGGAGTATTTTCTGGAAAAATACGGTAAAATTCATCACAGTGAGAATAGCGTTAAAAAACTGTCAGCAGAGGCGAGAAAATCTCTTATGCGATATGGTTGGCCTGGTAATGTGCGAGAGCTTGAAAATGCTATCGAACGTGCGGTGGTCTTATCTCGAGGCGAGATTATTATGCCCGACGACCTGCCCGAGGAGATATCCAATCCGACAATGAAAGAAGATGATATTATTTCTCTGTGCTGCCCATTGGCGGAGGCTTTGATGAAAGCTGAGCGAAAACTAATCCTCAATGCACTCGAACGCAATAGTTGGAATCGACAGAAGACAGCGGAAATGCTCGGTATTTCGCGGACGTCACTGTTTCGGAAAATGAAAGAGCTTAATATTTCGCGTAATTGACAAATGATTAATCTCTTATATTTTCTCTTGTCGATTATATAAAATGCCATTATAATCCTAACGTTGTTAAATATAGAAACTTAAAACTTGCATTGGTCTGATATAGCGGTTAGAATTTAATGTAGATGCAGGCCTGCGCATTGTCAGATATATAATCGAGGAGTATAAGATGGCGAAAGATTTGACGAGCCGTTTTGTGTATCTTTTAATCCTGTGTTCGGTTTTTGCTTTCCTTACCGGTTGTGCTGACCTGAATATGTGGAATAACGCCTTTCTCGACCAATATCAGCCATTCGGCGTAAGCTCGCTTGATCTTGTTCAGGGTAAAGGGCCTGTCGTTGTTGTCATCGAAAATCTGACAACCGAGGCTTGCCATGGTGAATATGCTGATGTCGTGGTGCATTATATAGATGAAAGCGGTTCCGAACGGACGTATCCGGTAAGAAATATACCAGCTGTCGAAGAAAGTAAACGCGATCCTCAGCAATCTAATTTTGATTCTCGTTTCCGTAGAACGGTAATCCTTAGTTGTGGTGTGCGAGCAATATGGATTGAAGCGAAGATATACAGAAGGAAGATTATCTCGGAAGAAGACGAACGACAATTTATTCTCGAACGAGATGCTAACGGAGATCCGATTCATAGGACAATAACATTGCCCGACGGGACTACGCAGGACTTTACATACGGTCATTTCGAGGGACATGCGGGAACGGGAACGGGTGGTACCGAAAAAACGACTATTTCGAGGGTTGATGCGACAACGTTCGAATCTCTCAGTGCGGTACGTGTACCTCCGAATTCCGTATTGGAAGAGACCAAACATTTTAAGTGCGGAGACGTTGTCGTTTTCGGTATTCTCGATCATCTTCGCTCGGACGGAAGAATATATAACCCGACATACACGTCAAATTTGACATACTTCACAGCGAGCGATTTTCTCTGTAACGGAAGAAATAGGCAGCTATATGATCCTAACACTCAGCAATATAATGATATAAACAATCCGAATGACACTGTATATTACGAAGATCCCAATCATATATTGCTTACGAGTTTCTATCAATATCCCGATGCGTATATAATACTGCCTATAGTGATGCCGAATACGGATGTATCGACCGCTGCCAATGCAGCTGCTAGCGGTCTGATTAGGCAGGTACAAGCTAAGTCGGAGGAAATTGATCAGCAATTGTCGGAACAATAGGAAAATCAGGTCTCTAATGGAGATAAACGAATGAATAGAAGGATGTTTAAAGTATTGATGATAGTCGTAGCGAGTTTGATTACCAGTGGATGTAATCAGCTTACGGATTTTTTTAATGCCAATTTCCTTACCGATACGGGGGTAAAACAGGGAGCTGAGCAACAGGTAAAGCCTGACAGAAACAATCTTCTGCTGGTGAAAGTAACCAATAATACCGATTACAGGGTTACGTTTAAGACAATTTTACTTCGTCAGCAAGAGGGAATAGTTGACGGACCGTCCATTGATATGTTAGACGCTAAGCAGTCGATAGGTGAGCTAATTGAGCAGTGCGATACGGATGCTGTCCAGTTTATTCGTGTAAAACCTCTTACTCAGTCAACCGCTCAAAATACAACCATTGAAGTTCCGGATGTATTTATATGGGTTAACGGTTTACCTCTGTCACCGGTTGAGTTTCCGAGGCCATTGCTTATTAATCAGGATTACGAATGTGGTGATACGGTGGAATTCATCATAAGTGCGTTGCCTGAAGATAGGGATAGGTTTAAGGTAAGTGTTGCTATTTACAAATAAATATATCCACAAAGCTGAGGATTTTTATATGAAAATGAAATCGAATATAAAGTTGGTCGGTATGATGTTATTGATAGCTGGCTTTTTTTGTGTGATGGGTTGTAATTTCGGGCAAGGTGTAGGATTTATCAATCCTTATGACCTTGTGTCAGCAGCTAATAGTATTGATAAAACCGGATTGATGCAGGAGATGGAGCTATCCTTGGAATCTCTCGGACAGGTGGCACTTGCTACCGCTGCAGGAGCAGCGAACGCCGCTGCCGGAGTTGGAAAGTGATAATTCGTAATAAATAACACAGATAGTCTTTTGTTGCTATAAAATGCCTGTATTGCCCGAGGATTTCAAATCTTTTTACTGCGGAGTGTTGGGGGTAGATCAAGCCAGCGAAATTGAGCCTCTCGGAGAGAAAACATCGAAGGTTGTCAGAATAATCCCTTTTCGCTTTAGCATAGATGATCTTCTCTCACTTATACCTAAAGATAGTGATTGTACCGTTATTTCGGACGATGCAGTAATAATTGACAGCGGAACGGTGCATTTTCTCTCACGAACAGCTGAATTTGCAGATGGGAAATTTTACATTCTCTCAATTCCAAGTTATCTTGTAATTCGTTATTTGCCAATAGGTAATGTTTCTTATGCACTTGACCTCTGTGCTGCGCCTGGCGGGAAGGGATTGCACCTGTTCGATAGATTTCAGCGGAAAAAACCGGTTATACTTAATGAGCCGTCGCAGGCAAGGCGGAAAAAGATGCTATCGGTACTTAAAACCTACGGTGCGGATTGCCTTGCGGTTATCGGGATTGAGGGTGGTCGGATATGCCGATTTGTCGTAAATGAGATTCCCCTTATTATTGTCGATGCTCCGTGTTCTGGTGAAGCGGGTCTGATAAGCGATCGTAGAAAAGCTAATCGTTGGTCGAAAAATCAGACATATCAGCTTGCCAAGAGGCAGTTTGCATTGCTTTGCGGGGCGTTGTATGCGGTAAGCGTTGGCGCGACAATACTTTATAGTACTTGTGCAGTATCGCCTATGGAAAATGAAGGGGTGATATATAGGCTTATTGAGCGGTTCGGTGATGCGATCGAGCTTATAGATTGGCCTACGGATTTTTGGAAATCGTCCGTAGTGCAAGGGGCGAATCTAAAACCTATCGAAATGTCCGATAATAAGCGGTTTGGCAGTAAAATCGTCAATAGTGCGTTGCGGTTTCGTGCTTGTGATTTCGGCGAGCCTTTCTTTGCCTGTTTGATTAAAAAGATACGTCCGATATATCCTAAACGGGAAGTTCGTCCGTGTTCCGTTCGCTATGCGTCAAACAGGAACGGTGCGGGCTATCGTGTGA
>WFQY01000452.1 GCA_015486815.1 Phycisphaerae bacterium
CTATTACTTTATTCGCCAGTTGCCTTGCACATTCAGCTATGATAGCTTCGCGCAATTTCGCTATCTGCTTCGGTGAAGGTCAATCGGCAGAAAAGTATCTCACTACCGCAGATAATCTCAAAAAGTCAATCGAAACGCATTTTTTCAGCGACAAACTCAATCGATTTGTCGCTGCAATCTATCCGCTCGATAACGACAAATTCGAACACGATACGACTATCGACAGCGATATGCTTGCGCTTGTGAAATTCGGGACATTCCCGCCTGACGATCCACGAGTGATAGCGACGATGACAGCTATTTCCGATGAGCTTTGGGTAAAGACACCAACAGGCGGACTTACACAATTTACGGGCGATTTTCCTGAAAATATCGATATCAAATACAATTCAGCCGGTGTACCGGGTTGGCCTGCGTTTATTAGCACGCTTTGGTTGGGGCAATTTCTGATAGCGAAAGCAACCAATATCGCTGAGCTAAAATATGCACTGCCGATATTCGAATGGGCGATGACAAACGCAAGCTCATCGGGACTATTAGCGGACAAGCTCGAGCCGTTGCAGAAAGATTCTAACCGTCGCTATCCGTACGTTCTTTCGCATGCGGAATTTATCATTACCGTAATCAATTATCTGGAAAAGCTGGAACGGCTTAAGGTCTGCGAGTCGTGCGGACAGGGAATATACCGAATGCGTCGGCATTGGCCTATGCAAGTAAAGCTAAGCGATATTCTCGAAAAGTATTCCGAGCCGCAAAAGCTACCCGAGCATCTCGACAATCTTATCGTCTTCGAACATCAAGGGCAGGAAGCTACGTTCGCAATCGACCTGCGCGAATGTATCGGCTGTAGTGTATGTACGATAAGCTGTCCGAACAATGTCTTGATAATGACCGGGGATAAGGTGCAGGTCGATATGAATAATGTTCACAATTGCAACGTTTGTCGCGAGTGCGAACAGGCTTGTCCTGTAAACGCTATCAGCATCTCACTTTCGCCTGCTGTTTCGCAAATCTGAAGTCAGCCGAAATATACCGAATCGAGAGAGTTGTTATATTTTTTGCGATTCATCAAGCTAACAGTGATGTGCTGAGGCGTTGTGAATTCGAAGGCAATCTTTCGGCGATGGTCATCTTCGCTCAAAATCAATTCCGTCCGTTTGACGGTTGCAAAAGCATCTGCCAATGTCCTGCTAAAAGAAAATCCCGCATCAGTCGGCAGAAAGATTTGAACTTTGACTCGCATTCCTTTTTTTAGATTTACCTCTGGGCTGCACTCGATAGAAAAACCACCGTCGGAGATATCCGATATCCACGCACGGATAATGGTATCGTTTTGCTCGTCAATAATGTGTGCTTGCAGGTCTGTTGATATACGTTGGCTCAAGCGTCTGTCTTCGATTGATGCCTGTTGCGCCCATTTTTGAAGCTGACTGTTAAGCCTGTTGATGGAAACCGCCCAAAGACTATCGATTTGTCTTTCGTACATCGGACTATCCTCCGTGAAAACATCGCACCCGATCTACACCCCTACCGATGGATATGCTGTTATTATGAATTATATACCCGTTTTGCGTTTTGGCAAGTTAGAATAACAAAATTACTTCGATGCGGGTGCAAGTATCGCATCTTTGGACGGAGCAAGAATCGGCGGAATGCCGAGCAAATTAACAAAATGGTCTTCCCACGCATTATTCGTCGGCTTACGCAGTTTCAAACACCATATCTGCCCTTTATGCCGTTTTGGTAATTTGACGTAAAATTGATAAGCTGATGCGAGATTATCGACCTTATCGACAACCTTGCCCAGTGGATTTACCAATAACGCTTGAATAGTTTCAAAAGAGTTATCGCCACCACCGACTCGAATAGCAAACTGTTTCGCATCAGATGGCACAAAGAAATAATAATCACCACCAGCTTGTATCAGATTCGCAGGACATATAAGATTTATCGGATGATTGCAATTTATTATCCGTATGCCGTTTCGCGTAGGTTTCACCGTGATATAATATATCCCGCTATGAGGAGCGATGAACGTCGTCTGCGATTTCTTTTTGAAAGGAGCGGCGCCACGATGAATTTCCTTACCATCAGCATCGGTTACTATCACCGGAATAGTACCGCCATCATATCTGCCCACTTGAAAATGCTCTATGGTAAGGACAACCTTATTGCCCTTGTTCGCATAAACTATAAACTTACCCAAAGAGCGCACTTTTGCAAAGCCAAACTCAAACAATTGCGATTGCTTATGGGATTTTAATGGTTTAAGAGTAGCTGATTGTAATTTCTTATACGGAACATACGTAAAATTAGGTTTTATGGGCATCCATCGGCTCAGAAGCTCTTCGGTAATATCAAATATTTTTTTCTTATTGCCGGTCTTAATGACTAACGTTCCGCTTATGTCTTTTAA